>JBILLI010000292.1:0-8806 GCA_044376155.1 Polyangiales bacterium | reverse complement strand
GCATCAGCGTGAAGACCGTGGAGATCCACCGCAAGCGGATGATGGAGAAGCTCGAGGCCGGCTCCATCGCCACCCTCGTCGCGAACTACGCCCCGCTGCTCCCGCCCTCCGCCGACGCGCCGACGCCCCGCTGACCCGAGGGATCGCCGCACGGGTGTCGGGGTGTTCCCGAGGGGGCGCGGGGGGCTCGTCCTGACTACGAATCCGCGGCGCCCGCGGGCACACTTGCGTACATGTCGTCTTCGCACGCGCACTCGGGGTCTGCATCGGCGTCGACGGTCCGCGGGCAGCGGGCGTCGGGCGCCTACCCCGTGCTGCAGCGACGCATCGCCGTGGTCGACGACGACGCGCTCGTGGCGCGGGTGACGCAGATGATCCTCGCCCACGGCGGGCACCTGGTGCGGGTGTTCGACGACCCCGCCGACGCGCTGCAGGCCCTGCGTGAAGACCCCGACGCCTTCGACGTGCTCTTCACCGACCTGAACATGCCCGGGATGCGCGGCACCGAGCTCATCCAGGCCGCCCGCGCCCTGCGGCCGAACCTCTTCGCGGTGCTCTCCTCAGGCTGTGACCACCCGCCCGCGGAGGTGTCCGCCCAGGGGCTCACGTTCGTGAGCAAGCCCTTCAGCGCCGACGTACTCCTGCGCGTGGTCCACGGCGCCGCCTGAGGGCGATGCGACGTGCACGCCCCCGCGCCGCCGCCTGACGAGACCGACCGTCTGCGACGGCTGCGCGAGCTCGCGCAGCTCGACCTGCCCCCCGATGACCGCCTCGATCACCTGCTGCGGCTGGTGCGTCGGCTCTTCGGCGTGCCCATCGCGCTGATCAGCTTCGTCGATGAGCACCGCCAGTGGTTCCGCGGGCGCGCGGGCCTCGACGTCGCGCAGACCCCGCGCGACGTGAGCTTCTGCGCGCACGCCATTCAGGGCCACGCCGCCTTCATCGTCGAAGACGCCGCCGACGACCCACGCTTTCACGACAACCCTCTGGTGACCGGCGAGCCCGGCGTGCGCTTCTACGCAGGCGTTCCCCTCTTCGGCGGCGTGGGGCGGTCGGGCGTGGGCACGCTCTGCCTCCTCGACCGACGGCCGCGGCGCTTCACCGACGACGACGCGCAGCGCCTCACCGACCTCGCGGAGCACGCCGAGTCGCTGCTGAACCTCCTGCGCGTCGAGGCGGCCTGGTACGAGGCCCCCCTCGCGGCGACGCTCACCGACGACGACGGGCGACTGCTCGTCGCCAACCGCGCCTTCGGGGAGCTCTGCGGGCGCCCGCTGGCGACCCTCGTGGGGCGCCGCCTCGAAGACCCCATGCACCCCATGGACCGCTGGATGCTGCGCGAGATGCTCGACGAGGCCGCCGGGGGTCGACGGCCGCTCCGGCGGGAGCTCCGCGTGCGCCGCCCCGACGGGGCGCTGGTGTCGGCGGGCACGAGCATCGCGGCGCTGCCGAACAGCCAGGGCCTCGCGGTGGGGGTGCTGCGCGACCTCTCCCAGGACCGCAACGCCGACGTGGCCGAGGCGCTGCTGGGCGGGGTACTGCAGGAGCTCAAGCGCCCGCTGGACACCACCCGCGGCGCGCTCCTCGCCATCGCGTCGTCGGTCACGCCCGACGCGCAGGGCGCGGTGACGGTGGCGCGGCGCGAGCTCGACCTGCTCGAGTCGCTCCTCGACGCCCGCCTCGGGGACGTGGGCGCGCGGCTCAAGGCCGAGGCCCTGCGCGCCGAGAGCGAGCAGCGGTTCCGCGCCGTGGTCGAGCACCTCGCCGACCCGGTGCTGGTCATCGACCCTCGCGGGGAGATCCTCGACGCGAACCACGCCGCGCTGCGCGACCTGCGGCCGTCGACCGCGGGCGCCGTGGGCCGCAGCCTCTCGGAACTCTACCCCGAGCTGGACCTCGCGGGCCTCGCGTCGGCCATGCGCCCCGCGCTGCAGGGGCGAGACGCGGCGTCGACGAAGCGCATGTGGTCCTCTGGGGAGGTCCCGCGGCACAGCCCGTCGCGCGTCGCGCCCCTCGTCGCCACGCTGCGACGCGCCGACGGCAGCGCCTACGAAGCCGAGGTCCGGGCGGTGCCGCTGTCGTGGGCGGGGCCGCCGCGCACCCTCATCGTCGCCCGGGACCTCACCCCGCAGCGCGAGGCCGAGCGCGCGATGCGCGACCACGCGGCCGCGCTCGAGGCCGCCGTGCAGCGCCGCACGCAGGAGCTCGCCAGCGCGCTGGACCGCGCCGAGGCCGCCACCCGCGCGAAGAGCGCCTTCCTCGCGATGATGAGCCACGAGATCCGCACGCCGCTGAGCGCGATGCTGGGCTTCTTCCACCTGCTGCAGGCCACCGAGCTCAGCCCCCGGCAGAACGTCCTCCTGCGCGACGCCCACGACGCCGCGCGGCGCCTGCTCCGGATCATCAACGACATCCTCGACTTCTCCAAGGTCGAGGCCAACGCCATGACCCTGGAGCAGACGCCCTTCGACCTCCCGCAGGTGCTCGCGCAGGTGCACGCGGCGGTGAGCCCGGCGGCCAGCGCGAAGGGCATCTCGGTGCGGGTCACCCCGCTGGTCGATGTGCCCCGCCGCGTCGTCGGCGACGCGATGCGCCTCGGCCAGGTGCTGCTCAACCTCACGGGCAACGCCGTGAAGTTCACCGAGCGCGGCGGCGTGCGCCTCTCCGCGCGAACGCTCCGCGTCGACGACGAGGTCACCCTGGAATTCTCCGTCGCCGACACCGGCATCGGCATCACCGAGGCGCAGCGCCAGCACCTCGCGGAGCCGTTTCGACAGGCCGAAGACTCCACCGCGCGCCGCTTCGGCGGCACGGGGTTGGGCCTCGCGATCTGCGACCGCCTCGTGCGGCTGATGGGCGGCGGACTCTCCGTGCGCAGCGAGCCGGGGCAGGGCAGCGTGTTCTCGTTCACGGCGCGCTTCGGTCGCGTCGTCGAGGACGACGTCGTCGCCGCCGCCCCGACCGAGCCGCCGCCCCCGTCGCTCCGCGGCGCCCGCGTGCTGGTGGTCGAGGACGACCCGTTCAACCAGCTGGTGATCTCTGAGATGGCGCGCACCTTCGGCGCCGAGGTCACCGCCGCCTCGAACGGCGCCGAGGCGCTCCAGGCGCTGCGCGCGGCGCCCTTCGACGTCGTGTTGATGGACGTGCAGATGCCCTCGATGGACGGCCTCGAGACCACCCGCCGGCTGCGCGCCGATCCGACGCTGGCGCGGGTGCCGGTGCTGGGGCTCTCGGCCAACGCCTTCGACGAGGACCGCGCCGCGGGGCTCGCCGCGGGGATGAACGACTTTCTCCCGAAGCCCGCCGACCCGCGGGTGCTGCACGTCCACCTCGCGCGCCTGCTCGGGCGCACCGCGGAGACCCCGGCCGCGCCGGCGCCGGCCTCGGCCCTGGACCTCCGGCACCTCATCGCGCAGCTCTCCCTCGACGAGGCCGGCGCCTCGCGCTTCGTCGTGCGCTACCTGCACACCCTCAACAGCGCCCGCGAGGAGCTCGCCACGGCTGCCGAACGCGTCGATCTCACGGCCCTGGCCGCGTTGGCCCATCGGCTCAAGAGCTCGTCGGCGATGGTCGGCGCCAACCCCCTCGCGGCGCTCTGCAAGTCCCTGGAGGCGGCCGCGCTGCGCGGCGATCGCGAGGAGGCCGCGACCCAGGCCCAGCGCACGCTCGTCGAGATCGCGCGGGTGCGCGCCGAGGCCGAGGCGATGGTCTCGACCGCGGCGGCGACCCGCGCTCCGGGTTCGCCCTGACGTCAGCCGATCATTTCCCAGATTGTTGTGCGCCCCCAAAGCGTCGACAACCCGATGACACACCGTGCAGCGAAGGCCTCCCCACCCCACGTCCCCGCACGCCGCGCTCCTCGGCGAGATCGCTGCGCTGCAAGACGAGCTGTTGCTGTCGCCCGCGGAGTGTGACCTCCCGGGCGCGGTCACCGACCTCGCGACGCGCCACCTGGGGTGCTCCCAGGCGACCCTCTACAGCGTGGCGTGGGTGGCCGACACCCCCCTGTTGGAGCCCATGCCCTCGCGCCTGCGGGGGTCGGCGTTCCCGCGGCACTGCCGTCACCTGCCGAGCGAGGTCGCCGCGGTGTGGCGCCCCGAGGCCGAGAAGCCCCCGTCGTGGGCGCTGCTCTCCGACCGACGCACGCTGCTGCTCCCGGTGCTGGTGCGACGAGAGCTCGTCGCGACCGTCTGGCTCCAGCGCCTCGACGCGTGGAGCGACGATGACCTCCTCGCGCTGCGGCTGCTGACCTCGGTCGTGGGCTTCGCCATGGAGGCGCGCCGCGCGCAGGACGCGGTGATCAACGCGCGCACCGAGGTCCGCCGCACCCGTCGCCTGGCCGACGCCTACCACGCGCACCTGAGCGGACCGACCCGCGCCACCGTGCGCGCGGCCCGGGGGTTCTCGCTGCTCTTTCGCGAGGAGCGCGGAGACAACGCGCGCGGCAGCGACGAGACCCTCGACGCGCTCGCGGAGCAGTTCCACCAACTCGCGACGCAGCTCGATGCGCTGGTCGCCCTTGGGGCGTCCGAAGAGGTCGCCCACGCGCAGCGGGCCTTCGCCGCCGAGGAGACCCTTCGCGAGGCCGAACTGCGCATCCGCGCGGAGCACCCCGAGCTGCAATTGGCCTTGTCGATGACCGACCTGCCGAGCATGGTGGGCAACGACGAGCTGCTGCGGCGCGCCGCGTCGGCGCTCTTTCAGGCGATGCAGTGCCGGGCGACGAAGGGGCGGGCCACCGTCGCCGTGCGGGGCGAAGAGGGTCGAGAGTCGCTGCGCATCGTGTGGTCCGACGACACTCCGGCGCCCGCGTCGGGCGATCAGCGCGCGCTGGTCGAGATCATTCTGCTCCGCGCGGAGCGCTACGTCGTCCGCATGGGCGGCTCGCTGCAGATCACTGGTGACGATGACCACGGACTCGTCGTCACCCTTCAATTGCCCTACGGAGCCTGAGCCATGAACATGCTGGTCGTGCAGAGTTTCTCGGGGGATCGCGCGCTGCTCCAGGCCGTCGCCGACGACCTCCTCGCGCGCGAGGACCTCCACGTGGTCGCGTCGGCGCAGGAGGCCGCGGAGTCCCTCGCGTCCCTCGCGCCGTCGCCCGTCACCGTCATCGCCGACGGCGAGGACGAAGACAGCGCCGTCGACCTGCTGCTCTACCTCGCCGCGATGCAGCGCTGCCGCACGTTCATCCTCGTCGACGACCTGCAGAGCGAGCGCGCCGTGCGCCTGCGCCGCAAGGGCGGGGCCCGGGTGATCCCCCGCCCCACGAACCTCTCCGCGCTGCGCCTCATGCTCCGCCTCGCGCAAGGCCCCCGGCGCATCGCCGCGTAGCCCTCCCCTTGCGCCCCCCGGGGGTGCTGCCGTACACCTTTCTCGTGCCCTCGCTGGGGGCGCCCTCGCGATTTGTCCGGCCCGCTTGCGGCGAGGTAAAAGAAGCGCGCTAAACGGCCGTCGAGGTGCGCCCAACGAACGCGCCTCGGCCCGGGGAGCAGGTCGGACACCATCCGTACGCGAAGGGTGTCCACGCCATGTCGAAACAATCCACGGAGCGCCCCTGGCGACCGGCCACCGTGCTGGTGCGCGGCGGCTCCACCCGCACGGAGTGTCACGAGACCTCCGAGGCGCTGTTCCTCACCTCGGGCTTCGTCTACGACAGCGCCGCGCAGGCCGAGGCGACCTTCGCGGGCACGGAGCAGCACTGGGTCTACTCGCGCTTCGGCAACCCCACGGTGGCCATGCTCGAAGCCCGCCTCGCGCAGATCGAGGGCGCCGAGGCCTGCCGCGCCACCGCCACGGGGATGGCCGCGGTGCACGCCGCGCTGCTCTCCCACCTCCGCACCGGCGACCGCGTCGTGGCCGCCCGCGCGCTCTTCGGGTCGTGCCACTGGATCGTCTCCACCCTGCTCCCGCGCTACGGCATCGCGGTCACCTTCGTCGACGGCACCGACCTCGACGCGTGGCGCGCCGCGCTCTCCACCCCCGCGGCGATGGTGTTCCTCGAGACGCCCTCGAACCCCATGCTCGACCTCGTCGACCTCCCCGCCGTAAGCGACCTCGCGCACGCCGCGGGCGCCCTCGTGGTGGTCGACAACGTCTTCGCCACCCCGCTCCTGCAGCGACCGCTGGCGCTCGGCGCCGACGTGGTCGTGTACTCGTGCACCAAGCACATGGACGGCCAGGGCCGCACCCTCGGCGGGGCCGTGCTGGGCCGCGCGAAGTGGGTCGACGAGGTGCTCCAGCCCTACCTCCGCAACACCGGCCCCGCGCTGTCGCCCTTCAACGCCTGGGTGATCCTGAAGGGACTGGAGACCCTCTCGCTGCGCGTCGACGCCATGTGCCAGCGCGCCGCCGCGCTCGCCGCGCTCCTCGCCGAACACCCTGCGGTGGAGGCCGTGCGGTACCCCCACCACCCCTCGCACCCGCAGCACGACCTCGCGCGACGGCTGATGTCTGCGGGCGGGACCCTCGTCACCTTCACGCTCCGCGGGGGCAAGGCCGCGGCCTTCCGCTGCGCCGACGCGCTGCGCCTCGTCGACATCTCCAACAACCTCGGCGACGCCCGGAGCCTCATCACGCACCCCGCCACCACCACGCACCACCGCATCGGCCCCGACGAGCGCGCGCGCCTGGGCATCCGCGACGGAGCCCTGCGGCTCTCGGTGGGCCTCGAAGACCTCGACGACCTTCGCGAAGACCTCCTGCGCGGCCTCGCCGCCGCCGCGGAGGGAGCGTGATGCGCGCCCGCACGTCCCGCCCCCGCGTCGCGGTGGTGAACCTCATGCCCCGCGCCGAGACCTACGAGCCCCTGCTCCGCGACGCGCTGCCGGGGTGTGAGCTCGCGTACATCCGCCTGGAGCGCCACGGCTACCGCAGCTCCGACCCCGCGCACCTCGCGCGGCACTACCGCCCCTGGGCGCAGGGCCCCGCCCCCGACGCCGTGCTGCTCACCGGCGCGCCCGTCGAGACCCTCGACTTCGCCGCCGTGACCTACTGGGACGAGCTCTGCGCCGTGCTCGCCGACGCCCGCGCCCGGCGCCTCCCGACGCTCGGGGTGTGCTGGGGCGCCATGGCCCTCGCCAAGACCCTCGACATCGAGAAGATCTCCCTGCCGCGCAAGGTCTTCGGCGCGTACGAAGACGCGCTCACGCCCGCGGGGCAGCGCGCGCTCCCCACGCTGCAGGGGAGGCTGCGCTGCGCCCAGAGCCGACACGCGGGGCTCCGCGATGACGACGTGCGGCGGGCCGAGCGCGACGGGCGGGTGGTGGTCCTCGCGCGGGGAGAGGAGACCGGCGCGTCGCTGGTGCGCAGCGCCGACGGCGACGTCTGGATGCACCTCGGTCACCCGGAGTATGCGCCCGAACGCATCACCTTCGAGTGGCAGCGAGACCGCGCCGCGGGCCGCGCCGACGTCGCCGCGCCGCGGGGCTTCGACCCCGAGGGCGTCACCCCGACCACCCCCTGGGACCGCGACGCCCGGGATTTCTTTCGCGCGTGGACCGACACCTTCGCGGGCCGCCGCGACGCCGTGGAGGCCGCGTGAGCACCGACGTGCGGGTCTTCAAGTTCGGCGGCACCTCCGTGGGCGCCGCGCCGCGCCTCGCGCAGGTGCTGCGGATCATTCGCGACGCCCACGCCCACGGCCCCCTCGCCGTGGTGGTGAGCGCGCCGGGCGACACCACCGACTGGCTCCTCGACGCGGGACGTCACGCCGCCGCCGGGGACCTCGCCCGCGCCGAGACCGTGGTCGACGACATCGTCGCGGTGGCCCGTGACGCCGTCCGGGGGGCGCTCGAAGCCCTTGGGGCGCAATGGGTTGACGCGCCTTCGGTGATCGGCGCGACCCTCGCCGACCTGCGGCGATTGCTCGGCGGCGTGGCCGTGGTGGGCGAGTTCTCGGGGGCCATTCGCGACCACGTGCTCTCCTTCGGTGAACGGCTCTCCAGCCGTCTCGTGGCGGGCGCGCTGGGCGCCCTCGGCGTGCCCGCGACGCCCGTCGACGCGCGGACCTGGGTGGTCACCGACGACACCTTCGGCGCGGCGAAGGTCCATTGGGACGAGACCCTCGCGCGGCTCACCGCCCTGCGCGCGGCGTGGCCCGCGGGCGCGGTGACGGTGCACACGGGCTTTCTCGGCGCCACCGCCGCGGGGGTCACCACCACCCTCGGACGCAACGGGAGCGACTACACCGCCGCGCTCCTCGGCCGCGCCCTCTCCGCCGCAGAGGTCGGGATCTTCACCGACGTGCCCGGGGTGATGACCGCCGACCCCACGCTGGAGCGCGAGGCCTACCCCGTGCCGCACCTGTCGTACCGCGAGGCCCTGGAGCTCGCGGGCCTCGGCCTGCGCATGTTCCACCCGCGGACCATGGTCCCGCTCATCGAGTCGGGCGTGCCGATGCGCATTCGCAGCACGATGCGCCCCGAGGCGCCCGGCACCCGGGTCGACGCTACGGGATCCGCCGACGCGCGGCGCCCGACCTGCGTGGTCTCCCTCGAAGACCTCGCGCTGCTCGACGTCGAGGGCTCGCAGCGCAGCGACGGCGCGGGGGTGGGTCCGCGGGCGCTCATGGCGCTGGAGTCCGCGGGCGTGCGGGTGCTCTTCTCGACCCTCGCGCCCTACGGCAACGGCGTCGCCCTGGCCGTGCCCCGCGCCGACCGCGCGCGCGCCGCGGCGTGCGTCGCTGACGCCCTCGCCCGGGAGATCACCCGCGGCGACCTCGCGCCCCCGCGCGTGGCCGAGCCCGTCACCGTGCTCACCCTCGTGGCCGAGGCCATGGGGCACACCGTGGGCGTGGCCGGGCGCT
>JBILLI010000291.1:0-8821 GCA_044376155.1 Polyangiales bacterium | reverse complement strand
CGGGGCTCGGGCTGCACGTGGCGTCGCTGCACACCCGCGGGGGCGCGAAGCCCTTCGCGCAGATGAGCCTCTGGAGCGACGGCGGCGACCTCGGCACCCTCGCCCACTGCGTGCAGGGCGCGGCCACGGACTGGCCGAGGTGGTCCAAACCCTCTGGGGGGCAAGGGCTTCACTCCACCGGCGGGGGTGTCACGGCGGCGCGCGAGGCCGACGCGCGCGAGCTCCTCACCGCGCTCGACGCGCTCGACGCGCACGGGCTCCCGCTGCGCGCCTCGGCCGATCACTGGGCGACGATGTACGGCCACGCCGGCGCGCGGGCCTTCGACGACGAGGCGGGCGTGCTCTTCGCGCGACTGCTGGTCGACCCGACGCTGCAGGTAGGGTCGCAGGGCGTGTGCGCCCGACAGGTCCAGGCGACGCCCTTCGACGTGGCGCGGTGGCAGCAGCACCGCGCTGCGTGTGCGCAGAGCCCCGAGGGGATGAACCTGGCGCAGCTCTCGCGCGCGGTGATGGCGCGGCACAGCCCGCCCGGCGCCCTCCCCCCCGAGGATCGCCTCGTGCGCTGAGCGCGGGCGGCGACCCGAGAATTTCCCCGAAGATGCAACCGCCGAGGGGGCCGTCTGTGCCATATCCTCTGCGAGATGACGCGAGACCGGAATGCACTCGGGACCTTTCTCCCGATGGACCGTCGCGTCGCCATCGCCCGTGGCGCCGCGTTGCCCGCGGAGGTGCAGGGCGCGGCGCTGCTCGGTGACCTCTCGGGCTTCACCGCCCTCACCCGCGCCTTCGTCGCGGCCTATGGCCCGCAGCGCGGCGCCGAGGAGATGCGGCAGACGATCGACGGGATGGTCCTCCCGCTGCTGGCGGCGGTGCACGAGGCCCGCGGGGCCGTCATCGGGTTCACGGGCGACGGGCTCACGTGCTGGTTCGACGGTGACGACGGCCGCCGCGCGCTCGCGTGCGGGCTGCGCCTGCAGGCGCTGATGTCGGCCGCGCCGGCGGTGACCCTCCCCGACGGCGGCGCCCACGCGATGCGCCTGAAGGTCGCGGTGGCGGCCGGCCCCGCGCGGCGCTGCGTGGTGGGCGATCCCGCGCTGCGCCTCGTCGACACCCTCGTCGGCGGCACGCTCGACCGCGTCGCGTCGGCCGAGACCCTGGCCGAGCCGGGCGAGGTGGTCGCCGACGCGCTCACCCTCGACGCGCTCGGCGCGGAGGTGACGCGCGGCGCGCCCCGCGGCGCGGGCGCGGTGGTGACGGGGGTGCGCGAGGCGCCCGAGGTCACCCCCTGGCCCGAGGTCGAGCCACCGGGCGACGAGCACGCCGCGCCGTGGGTCCACGCGCGGGTGCGCGAGCGTCTGCGCGCCGGGGATTTCGCCACCGAGCTGCGGCTGGTGGTGACGGTGATGGTCCGCCTGCCGGGCTTTGATTTCGACGCCGACACGGGCGCGGTGGGCGCGCTGGACGCGTGGGTGCGGCACCTTCAGCGCGCGGCGGAGTCTCACGGCGGCGCGCTGTTCGACCTCGTGGTGGGCGACAAGGGCGCCTACGCGCTCGTGTGCTTCGGCGCGCCCACGTCGCACGAAGACGACCCCGCCCGCGCCCTGCGCGCCGCGAGGACCATCGCCCAGGGCCTCCCCGACGCCCCGGGCCTCGCCCAGGTGGGCGTCGCCACGGGGGACTGCTGGACCGGCCTCGTCGGCGGCGACGCGCTGCGCACCTACGGCGTGCTCGGCACCGACGTGAACCTCGCCGCGCGGCTGATGACCCTCGCCGCGCCGGGTGAGGTGCTGGTGACCGAGCGCGCGCGGGCGGCGGCGCCGGGCTTCAGCTTCGAGCCCCGGGGCGCGGCCTCGCTCAAGGGCTTCGGCGAGGTCGGCACGCACCGCTGCGTGGGCGAGGTCACCTCGGTGCGACGCCTCGCCCGCGCGCTGCCCATGGTGGGGCGGCAGGCCGAGCGCGACGCCCTCGGCGAGGCCCTCGCGGCCCTGCCGTCGGGCCGCGGCGGCGCGGTGTTCTTCGAGGCCGAGCCCGGCGCGGGCAAGTCCCGGCTGCTGCAAGAGGCCGTGGACCTCGCGGCGCGCGCGGGGGACGTGCGCGTGCTCGTGGGCGTGGGTAGCGCGCTGGAGCAGCGCACCCCGTGGCACGCCTGGCGCGACGCCATCACCGCGCTGCTCGCGCGAGAGGGAGAGGACGACCTCGACGCCGACGCGATCACCCGCCGCGTGCGCGCGCTCGCCCCGGAGCTCGCGGACCTCGCGCCCCTCGTCGGCGCGGTGCTCGGCGTCGCGATGGACGAGGGCGCGCTGGTCGCGAGCCTCGCCGGCGACGGCCGCGCGAACCGCACCGAGGAGGTGCTCGCGGCCATCGTCGACGACGCCGCGCGGCGCGGCCCGCTGCTGCTCGCGCTCGACGACCTGCAGTTCTTCGACAGCGCGTCGCTCGCCCTCGTGCGCTCGGTGCGGGCGCGCTCGCCGGGGGTGCTCGCGGTGATGGCCGCGCGGGTGGTCCGCGACCCGCCCGAGACCCTCTCGGAGCTGCGCGCCGGCGCGACGCGGGTGTTCGCCCTGACCCGCCTCACGCCCGAGGAGGTGTCGGCGCTCGCGCGGGCGCGCCTCGGGCTGCGCGAGATCGACGGCGAGGTCGCGGCGTGGATCCACCGTCACGCCGACGGCAACCCCTTCTTCACCGAGCAGCTCACCTTCGCGCTGCGCGACTCGGGGGGCCTCCTCGCGCGCGACGGCGTCGCGCACCTGCACGACACCCTGCGCCTCGGCGAGGGCCACGACCTGCCCGATGCGATCCGCCGGGTGACCACCTCGCGCTTCGACCGGCTCCCCCCCGACACCCTGCTCACCCTCAAGGTCGCGAGCGTCGTCGGGCGGGTGTTCACGCCCGAGACCGTGCGCGCGATCCACCCCTCCCCCCCCGAAGGGCGCGCCCTGGTCGCGCAGCTCGACGCCCTCTGCGAGCTGGAGCTCATGCAAATCGACGGCGTGTCGGGCGCCGACCGGAGCTACAGCTTCATCCACGCCATCGCCTGCGACGTGGCCTACGGGCTCCTCCCCTTCGCGCAGCGCGCCGCGCTGCACGCCGCCCTCGCGCGGTGGATCGAGTCGCGCGCCCGCGGCGACGAGCGCGCCCGCGACGCGCTGCTCGCGCACCACTGGTCCCGCGCCGAGCGCCCCGAGCTCGCCCTGCCGTACCTCGGCCGCGCGGGCTTCGCCGCCCTCGACGCGTCGGCGTACCGCGAGGCCGCGAGCCTCTTTCAGTCCGCCCTCGACGGCGGCGCCTCGGCCCCCGCGCTCGACCGCGCGCGCTGGAGCCGCGGGCTGGGCCAGGCCTACAAGGGCCTCGGCGAGCACGCCCGGGCCCGCGCGGCGCTGCACCGGGCCACGGACCTGCTGGGGGTTCCCCCGCGCACCGGCGGCGCGGCGACCTTCTGGGTGTTCGTGCTGTTCGCGCGAAACCTCCTGCCCGGCCGCGCCGCGCGCCTCGGCCGAGAGGTCGGCGCGGAGGGTGAGCGCTGGCTCGAGGCCGCGCGGGTCTGCGACACCCTGGGGCTGGTGTACTACTACACGGGCGAGCTCGTGGAGAGCCTCTGCGCCACCCAGCGAGGGCTCGCCTTCGCCGAGCGCGCGGGCCGCGCGGCGCGCGAGAGCGACGTGCTCCCGCTGGCGCTCACCAACGTGGGCGGGTCCTTCGGGTCGATCTTTGGGATGCACGGCGTCGCCCGCGGGATGATCGACGAGGCCCGCGCCCTCGCCGACGCCAGCGGTCGCCTCGCCGCCCGGGGTTGGGCCGACCTCGTGCTCGGGATCTACCGCTGGAAGTTCGGCGACATCGACGCCCTCACCCGCGGCGCCACCGCGGCCGACGCGCTCTTCGCCCGCGCGGGCGAGCGGCGGCACCGCAGCGACGCCATGGCCCTGCGCATGCAGGCCGCGTACACCCTCGGGCGCTTCGACGAACTCGAGGCCCTCGCCCGGCGGTACGGCGAGCTTCGCCTCGGCCTCGGGGACCGTGGCATCCCCGCGATGGTGCTGACGTACGAGGCCCTCGCGCTCATCGCCCGGGGGGAGCACCAGGCCGCCGTGGAGCGCTGTGAGCACGCCCGGGGGATCCTCCCCGATGCGGGCTTCGCGCCGGAGCGCACGCTGGTGCAGGGCGCCTACGCGCTGGCCCTGGCGCGGCTGGGGCGCCCCGAGGCCTTGGAGGTCCTCGCGGAGGGGGTGGGCCTCGCGCGGTCGCCGCACGCGAACCTCCAGGCGCTGCCGGGCTATGACGCCTTCGCCGAGGCCGCGGTGGCGCTGGCCGACGCGGGCGTCGCGGTGCCGCTCGACGCCTCGCTGCAGACGCTCTGCGCGTCGATGTCGCGCACGGCCTTCTTCGTGTGCCGAGGCTGGCGCGCACGGGCGCTGTACTTCGAGGCGATGCGCGAGGACCGTCGGGGCCATGGCCCTCGAGCGCAGCGGCTGCGTCGCGACGCGCTGGCGGTGGCGCGACGCTACGGCATGGCCCTCGACCTCGCGCGCCTTGAGCAGGCGTCAGGGGTGGGACGCAGGGTGAGGCCCGCGAGGGCGGGGAGGGTGTTCACCGTAATGTGGGCGGTGACCTCGCGCAGCGGCCACGGGGTGTGGCGCACGTCGCCGCGCCGCACGCAGTCGCCGCTCGCGACGAAGAGGGTGTAGCGCTCCACGAGCCAGTGCGGGAGGGTGTCCGCGGGGGGGAAGAAGGCCTCGCCGCGGGGGGTGTAGCGCGCGGAGAATTCCCCCTCGGTGAAGAGCCCGAAGCGCTTGCGTACGGCGCGGAACGCGAAGCCGTCGCCCTCGGGGGTGAGGGTGGCGTCGCTCGCGTGGTAGGGCACGTCGAAGAGCAGCCGCGCGGCCGTGGCGGCCACGGTGGACGCGGCGTCGATGCTGAAGAAGTACAGCCCGGTGCCGCCCTCATGGCGCACGAAGGTGAAGAGGTCGAGCTCGGCGAAGTCGGCGCCGTCGATCCAGGTGAGGCCCCGCGGGGTCACGTCGAACATCTCCAGGGCGATCATGCCGACCCAGGCCTCGCCGTCGCGCAGGTCGAGCTCCAGAGACGCGGGGACGAGCGCGCGCACGCGGGCGGGGTCCACGCGCCAGTAGCTCATGAGGGCGTGGCGCTCGGTCTGCTCCATGACCCAGGGGGTGAGCAGCGTGGGGTCGGCGGGCGAGACCTCGCGCACCGGGAGGTCCCTCGGGGCGCCGACGTTCTGCAGGGGCCAGAGCACGGTGTCCATGCTGCGGGTGCAGAGCGCCGAGACGGGGGCCGCGGCCGCGGGGATGCCCCGGCCCGAGAGCACGGTGTTGAAATCGATGTGCGCGTGGGCCTGCCAGAGCCGCCACGGACGGTGGCGGATCTTGCCGCGGAACATCACCCCGTCGGGGTCCTCGACGAAGAGCGCGTAGCGCTCGGTGAGGAAGTCTTCGAGCGAGCCCGGCACGGCCACGAAGGGGTCCCCCTCGAGCGTCCACTCGGCGCGGAACGAGACCGCCTCGGCCACCTCGGCGCGTCGCTGGACCATCTCGAAGGTGAGGGCGTCACCCTCGCGGCGGAGGGTGGTCTCGGCCTCGAGGTAGGGCATCTGAAAGAGCGTGCGGGCGACGGCGCTGGCGAGCAGCGCGTCGGCGTTGATGGCGATGAAGTACACCCCGGGGGTGCCCTTCCAGCGCACGTAGGTGCGGAGGTTGAGCTCGGGGAAGTCCCCCGTGCCGGGCACCGACACGGCGCCGAAGAAGCGCACGTCGCTCATCTGGAACGCGATCACCGAGACCCACGCTTGGTTGTCGCGCAGGTCGAGCTCCAGCGACGCGGGGACGAAGGGGCGCAGGGCCTTGGGGTCCACCGGCCAGCTCAGAAAGAGCAGGTCAGACCAGGTCTGGTACATCAGCCAGCCGCCCTGGCCGTCGTCGATGGGCGGCACCACGCTCACGCGCTCGACCAGCGGGGCGACGAGGTCCTGCACGGCGTCTTCGAGGGCCGTGGCGAGGTCTCGCGGCGGGGGCTGCGGCACGGGCGTGGGCCAGAGGGGGCCCTGGGTGGCGCGCCAGTCGTTCATCTTCTCGCGCAGGCGGGCGCCCGCGGTGATGTCGAGCCCCCAGATGTGCCTCGGCGTGGGCGAGCCGGTGAGCGCGTAGGAGGCGAGGAGCCCCGAGACCACCGTGGCCTCGACGCAGCCCACGTTGAGCCCGCAGTCGGTCCAGTCGCCCGCGAGGTAGAGGTTCTGAAAGCCGTCGGGGTCGTACGCGGCGAGGCGGTGGCGACTGGTGCCCACCGCGGAGAGCGTGTAGCGCTCGTGGGGCTGCACGTTGCCGCGAAAGTGCTGCCAGCGGAGGCGATCGCGGTCGACGTGGTGCGCCGGGGCGACGAGGAGCTCCCAGCGGAACTGGGGCCCGTCAGGGCCCTTCTTCAGCGCGTGGGGAAAGACCCCGCGGAGGTCGTCGAGGAGGCGTTCCTCGGTGGTGCGCAGCACGATCTCGTCGGCCGCGCGCTGGTCGAGGGTCTCGGGCGGCGACACCGGCCCCCAGGGGGTCACCTCCAGCGGGACCTCGTCGCGCAGGTTGCCGACGAAGTACGAGAGCTGCAGCGGAAAGCGCTCGACGGTCCACCCCTCGCGGTGGATCAGGTGGGTCATGTCGGCCCAGGTGTCGAGCTCGGTGGTCTCGTCGCCGGTCATCACGGGCCGCCCCATCGCGACCCACCCGAGCTGATGAGCCGTGCGCGAGAGCCAGAGCTGCGAGCCCTGGGTGCGGGTCGTGCGAAGGTTTGTCGACGAGGCCCGCCACGCCGGCGACGCGTCGATGAGCTCCTGGCAGAGGTACGGGTGCGTGCCGATGGGCAGACCGAGGATCACGTCGTCGAAGTCCACCCCCCGGCGCAACTCGCGCCGATGGACGGGCGCCCAGTCGGTGATCCACGCCTCGAGGTCCACCCCCTGCGCGCGGAGCGCATCGCCCTGCGCGAGCTGCTCGTAGCGCGGCGCCGAGGGCCAGCTCGGCACGCCCTTCACGTCCACCAGGGGCTCGTAGACCTCGACCCCCTCGGCCAGCGTGGCCTGCGTCGCGACGTGCACGCCCTCGACGCGCCGACGGTCCTCCGAGAGGGTGAGCTTCTCGACGCGGTGAAAGAACTCGAAGCGCACGCCCCGGCGGCGCAGCACCTCGTACGCGGGCCCGAACACGATGTCGCCCATGCCCGCGGTCATCTTCCACACGGGCGCGCCCTTGTAGGTGACCGCGAGGAGCATCGCGCAGCGCAGCGCGACCCCGGCCTCCATGTTCGCCTTCTGGGGCCATGGCTTCCCATCTTTGACCTGGTTGTCGCCGTCGAGGTACGCGAAGCACCCGTCGTACACCGTGCGCACCAGCGCGCTGTCGCGGGTGAGGCCGCCGTCGTCGAAGCAGTGCCGCCCGATCCAGTCGTGGTAGTCGACGTCGTTCAGGCTGTCGAAGCCTCGCGTGAGCACATCATCGCGCAGCGAGCCCGCGGCGTTGGCGTAGAGAAAGTTCGCGGAGATCCAGCGGTAGCGCGTGTCGCAGTCGTCGAGGTCGCCCTTCACCTGCGCGTAGAACGCCGTGATGAGCGCCTCGAGCACCCGCGCCACGAGGTGGTCCCCCGCGCGCACCAGGGGGCGCAGCACGGTCACGTCGCGCAGCGCGTCCAGCGTCAGGTCCAACAGCGCGTGGTCAAGCTGGCCCCCCAGCCAATCGAGCGCCCCCGGAGGCTTCGCGAGGTTCGCCGCGCCCGCGGGCACGCCCTTCGGCGACGCCGACGGCTGCTCCGTCGGGAACACCTGCTTCACGAGCATCTCGATGGCCTCGGCGAGGTAGACCCAGGGCGGCTCGCACTCCTGGCTCCCCGGCGGCACGAGGCTCACCGGCAGCGATTGCCCCAGCGACCGCGCAGGGGCCCCCTTGAGGGAGCTCGCGACGACGTACTGGTGCGGCTCGAAGGCGTCGTTGAGGTCCGCCACGGGGAGGTCAGGCGCGCGGGCGAGCTCCTCGTACGCGCCCCGGAGCATCGCGAAGGCGTTGTTGTAGAACCCGAACCAGATGTGCAGCCCGTGCTCCTGGATGCGCCAATTTGCGTCAGCATTACGCCCACTGGCGCCCTTTCCGCCGATGCGCCAGCCCATCTGGTAGACCGTGACCTCGACGCGGCGCGAGGCCGGGTTGGCCGGGTCGGTGAGGGCGAGCGCGGCGGAGATGCCCCCGAGGCCGCCGCCGAGCACGGCGATCTTGCGCCGCACCGGGGGGTCGAGCTCGGGGTACACGGGCCGCCCGTCGCGGCAGAGCCGGGTCGCATCGGCCACGCCGGTCCACCCCGCGGCCTGCGCGTAGAGCTCGGTCAGGTGCGGGAGGATGAAGCCCTCGTCGAGCGCCTCGCCGCCGAGCTCCACGACGTCGTGCGTGCGGTGGAACAGCACGGCGCGGGCCTCGGCGTCGAGCGGGTACACCGTGGGGTAGAGCTCCGCCTCGTGGGCGAAGAACGCCACCGTGGGCAGCGCGGGGTTCGCGAGCACGCGCCCCAGCGCGCCGAGCCCGTCAGACGCGCCCTCGATCATCGCCTCGGCGAAGAGGATGCGATAGAGCACGACGTTCATGAACCGCTGCTCGGCCCAGGTCTCGCGCCGCGCCAGCTCGACGCCCTCGAGGTAGCCCGTGAGGATGCTGGCGTTGTGCGCGCGCCACCACGCGGCGTTGGTCCGCTCGCGGAGGTAGCGCACCCACTGCGCCGTGGGGAGGTCGAGCTCGGCGAGGTCGATGCCGTGGGTCTCGCACGCGAGCGCGAGCGC
>JBILLI010000011.1:0-28355 GCA_044376155.1 Polyangiales bacterium | reverse complement strand
TCCATCGCGGTGGTCGCGGGGATGAACACCAGGTCGTCGAGGTCGAAGCCCAGGGAGCGCCCCTTCTCTTCCATGATCCCAACGACGCGGTAGCGCCCGCCGGCGATGCGAATGGGCTGGCCCAGGGCCGACTCGTCGCCGAAGAGCTCCCGCTGCACACGCCGCCCGAGGATCGCCACCCGCCGCCGCGCGTCGAGGTCCTCGCTGCGCACGAACTCCCCGAGGTCGACGTGCATGTTGCGCAGGTCACTGAACGACGGCCCCACCCCGAGCACGGTGGTGTCTCGCTGGCGGTTGCGGTACCGCACCGTGCCGCCCGAGAGCACCACGGGAGAGACCCCGCGCAGCAGCGTGGCCTGCCGCTCGATGGCTCTCACGTCGTCCATCGTGAGGGGCCGCGAGATGCCCGACGCGGGCGGCGGACCGAATCCCCCGCGGGTCTCCGTGCGTCCCGGGACCACGTTCAACAGGTTGGTGCCCAGCGAGTTCAGCGTGCGGTCGAGGTACTGCCGCGCGCCGTCGCCGACGCCCACGAGCAGGGTCACCGCGAGCACGCCGATGACCACGCCGAGCATCGTGAGCGCCGCGCGGAGCTTGTTGGCGCTGAGCGCGCTGAGCGCGCTGACGATGTGCTCGAACACGTCAGTATCCTTCCAGCGCGGGGCCGTCGTGCACCACGAGCCCGTCGACGAGCTTGATGTTCCGACGCGCGCGGCGGGCGAGCGCGGGGTCGTGCGTCACGATCACCAGGGTGACCCCGAGGTCGGCGTTGAGCTCCTCGAAGAGCTTCTGAATCTCCGCGCCCACGCGTTGGTCGAGGTTGCCCGTGGGCTCGTCGCAGAGCAGGAGCTTGGGCCGCGTCACGATGGCGCGCGCGATCGCCACGCGCTGACGCTCGCCACCCGAGAGACGGTCGGGGGTGTGGTCCCAGCGGTGGCCCAGGCCCACGCGGTCGAGGGCCTCGCGGGCGCGCCGTCTGCGCTCTGAGACCCCGACGCCCGCGTAGCGCAACGGCAGCGCGACGTTGTCGACCGCGCTGGTGCGCGCAAGGAGGTTGAAGGCCTGGAACACGAAGCCGATGAAGCGGTTGCGCAGCGCCGCGAGCTCGCCGTCGTCGAGCTCGCTCACGTTGTACCCCGCGAGGCGGTACGAGCCCGCGCTGGGCGTGTCGAGGCAGCCGATCTGGTACATCATCGTGCTCTTGCCCGAGCCCGACGGGCCGATGATCGCGACGTACTCGCCCACGTTGATCGTGAAGGTCACCCCGCGCAGCACGAGGAGCTCATCGTCGCCCATCACGAAGCGGCGCTGGAGGTCCTGCACCTCGATGAGGGGCTCGCCGAGGGCGGGATCGCTCACGGCGTCGGCGCGCGCGCCTCGGCCAGCGCGCCCTCCTCCAGCCCCGGCACGTTGAGCGAGACGATGACCCGCTCCCCCACGGAGAGACCGCGAGACACCTCCACGGCCTCCCAGGTGGTGATCCCCGCGGTGATGGGGCGGCGCCGCACGGTGTTCCCGTCGAGCAGCCACACCGCGCGGTCGGTGCCGCGGCCGAGCACCGCGCCCGGCGGCACATGGACCACGTTCGCGCGCGTCGCCACCACCACATCGACGTCGGCGCTCATGCCCACGCGAAAGCGCGGGTCTCGCGGCACCGTCACGCGCACCGAGACCGAGCGGTTGCCGCGGAGGTCCTGCGTCACCGAGGGGGCGATCTCGCGCACGGCGCCCTCGAAGCGCTCGGCCGAGAACGCGTCGAAGTTCACCTCCGCGGGCATCCCCACGCGCACGCGCCCAAGGTCGGCCTCGTCGAGCTCCGCGTCGATGTGCAGCTCCGTGTCGTCGGCCAGCACCACCAGCGGACCGCCCGGCGCCGTCACCTCGCCCTCCTCGACGTGCGTCGAGAGCAGCACCCCGTCGAAGGGCGCGCGCACCACCGCGCGGGTCAGCGCCGTGCGCGCCAACGCGACGTTCGCGGCCCCCTGCGAGCGCGCGGCCTGCGCGGCCGACACCGCGCGGTCGGCCACCTGCGCCTGTCCCTCCAGCGTCTCGGCCTCGGCGGCGGGCGCCGCGCCGCGCTCCGACAGCGCCCGCAGCCGCGCGGCGTTCCTGCTCGCGAGCGACGCGCTGGCCTGCGCTTGGGCGGCCTGCGCCTGCGCGAGTGAAACTGCCGTCTCGGCCGCGCGCACGCGGTCGCGGAGGTCTTGCGCGTCGTAGGCCACGAGCACGTCTCCCGCGTGCACCCGCGCGCCGCGGCGAAAGCCCAGGCGCACCACCCGGCCCGCGACCTCGGCGCGAATCGTGGCCTCGCGCAGGGCCGCGAGGCGGCCGGCGGCGACCGTCGACACGAGGTCCCGCACCCTCCCCCGCGTCACGGTGTGGGCCCGCACCTGCAGCTTCGCCCGGGGCCGCGCGCGCTGATACGCAACGACGCCGCCCGCCACCGCCGCCGCCGCGACCAACCACAGCAGCCAGGACCAGCTCCGCTTGCGCTTCAACGATCCGCTCACCGCAACGCCTCCACCACGCGCACATCCCTGGGATCACGCCGGGCCTCGGGAAAGTAGCGCTCAGCCGGGAACGCCCCAGCTTCGCAGAATCTCCGCGAGCTCCGTCGCCTCGTCACAGCGCGCACAACGCGGATCCCCCTCGGGATACTCCGCGCCCACGGGCATCGCCGGGCCGCCGCGAAAGAGCACCGCGCGCATCCCTGCGTTCATCGCGCCGAGAAAGTCCGCGGACCACGCGTCGCCCACGTGCGCCACGCGCGACGGCGGCACGGCCACGCGCCCCGCGGACCACGCGAAGATCCGCGGATCGGGCTTCTCGATGCCGAGCCGCCCCGAGTCCACCACCGCGTCGAAGGCGTCGAGCCACCCGAGCTCTTCGGCGAGCTCCGCGAGGCGCCCCTCGGAGTTCGAGGTCACCACCATCGGAATCCCCTTCTGCCGCAGCGCGCGAACGAGCTCGATCATCCCGGGGATCGGCCGTCGCCAGAGGTTCTTCGCGGGCTGCTCGGTCCAGAGCCAGGCGGAGAGTGATGTCGCGTGACCCTCCGTCACGCCGGCGCCCGTGAGCAGCGTCCGCATCAGGAGCTGCCACGGATGCCCGCCCGCGCCCGCCCGCACCGCGGTGTTGTACGCCCGCCACGCGGGCATCACCGACGCGTCCAGGCGCGCCACCGGCACCTCCACCCCCCGCTCCGCGCAGCGGCCCGAGAGCATCTCCGTGTCGAGCTCCGCGAGGGTCTGCCCAAAGTCCCACGACACCGCAAGAACCGGTTCATTTTCAATGGCTTGATGAGACATCATGGCGTTGATCCATCACGGGTCAGGCTGACGGTGGTGCTTCCCTCAACCGACACGGTGATGAGCGGCCGCGAGATCGCCGAGCTCCAACAAGACGTGCACCCACCGGTCGTCGCGCGCGGATCTTCCACCGCGCGGGCGGTCCCGACGCGCACGGCGGCGCCGCTCCCCATCGTGCCGAAGTCGAACTCGGCCCGCAGTCGGGTCACGCGGGCGCCCGCGGTGAACACCAGCTCGGCGCGCTCGGGTCCGGTGGAACGCACCCGGGCGGTGGCGTCGTCGAGGGTCACCATGGTCTCGGCGCCCGGCACCACGCGCAGCACGCGGGTGTTGGCGCGGTCATCAGCATCGACGAGATCGGTGGCGGTCGTCGGCACGAGGGTCTGCACCTCGGGCGCGAGCATCTCCAGCGCCGCGCCGACGCGCACGAAGAGCGGCGGCTGCCCGATCACCGCAGGCACGCCAAGGTCGGCAGGTCCCGTGAACTTGAAGCCCGTGTACCAGCTCACCCACTCCCCGGGCGGGAAGTGCACGAGCCGACGGATCGCCCCCGCGGTCACCACGGGCGCCGCGAGCAGGTCATCGCCGATGAGGTACGTGAAGGGGTCGTTGCGCGCGCCCGGGTCGTTGGGGAAGGCCAGCGGGAGCGAGCGCACCGGCGGCGTGCCGTCGACGGACGCGCGGCGCACCTGCGCGTAGAAGTACGGCACGAGCTGGTTGTGCAGCCGCGCGAGGTCCCGGTAGATCGTCGAGGCCTCGGCGTCGTAGGTCCAGGGGTTGTGCGACTCGCCGCCGCCCCCGAGCTGCATGAAGGGCGACATGGCCGTGTGCTCGGCCCAGCGCAGCAGCGCCTCGCGCGTGGGCCGACCGCCGCGGTAGCCCCCCGTGTCGGACGCGAAGCTCGGAAAGCCGCTCTCGGAGAGGGAGATCAGCGCGCTCACGGCCGCGGGCAACCCGCCCACCTGCCCGTCGGCGGCCGGGCGAAAATCGTTGTCGAGGTCACCGGGCCAGATGATGTCGCACACGCGCTGCCCGCCCCAGCTCGAGGCGCGCACGAGGGTGAAGCCGTCGCCGCCGGCCCAGCGGTCGAGCGCCGCGCGGTAGGCGCCGTGGTAGCCCTGCGGGTAGAACCACCGCTGCGTGCGCTCGCTCTCGCCGTCGGCGAAGCGCAGCCCGGTGCGACGTCCCGCGAGCTCGGGGAGGACGTCCTCGGCGTAGTCGAGCTTGTACCCGCGGCCGCCGAGCTCGATGGTGTGCCGCAGGGTGTCTTCGAAGAAGCGCGACGCGCCGGGCGCGGAGAAGTCCACGAGGGCGCCGAAGGCGTCGCCCATCCCGCTCGGCGAGAAGAAGCGCGTCGGTGAGATGTACGGGGTGTTGTTCGACGCCCGCACGAGGTAGCCCCGCTCCCGCGCGGTCACGAAGAGCCGCTCGGCCTCGTTCATGGGCTGCGCCCCGTCGGGCACGGCGTCGAGGAAGGGCGTGCTCCAGAAGATCACCCGGTAGCCCAGCGACGCGAGGGTCTGCATCAGCATCGCGGGGTTGGGAAAGCGCGCCTCGTCGATGCGGCCGTCGTTGTAGGAGACCTGCCAGGGGTTGTCGATCCACATGGTGGTCGTGGGGATGCCCTCGCTGCGCAGTCGGCGCGCGTCTTCGAGCATCTCGTCGCCGCTGCGCCAGACGTTGCGCCACTGCTGCGGCGCGAAGGCCCAGCGCGGGGGCAGCCGCGGCAGCCCGGTGTCGCGGGTGTAGTCGGCCACGACGCGCAAGGGATCGGCGTTCTCGTAGAGGTGCAGCGTCGCGCGGGCCCCCTCGAAGGTCGCGCGCACCACGTCGGGCGAGGTCGACGCCACGTCGAAGGCGCCGGCCTCGCGCGTCTCGACGAAGATGCCGTACCCCTTGGAGCTCACCAGAAACGGGATGGGCACGTGCTGCTCGTTGGTCCCCGAGGTGGTGCCGCCGGTCTGCAGCTGCATCGGCACCACCCTCCCCCGCGCCTCGGCCCCGGCGAACTGCTCGCCGAGCCCGTGGTACGCGCCATCGTCGCTCGCGAAATTGAAGCGCAGCAGGACCACCTCGGCCCCCGGCACCTCGACCCGCACCGTCACCCCTCGCTCGGCCTGCGCGACGTGCACGTCGGCCGTGAGACCCGCATCCCCCGCGAGCCGCAAGCGCAAGCCCTCGGGGGTGGTCTCGGGCGCCGCCGTGAGCCGGTCGAGGGCGCGCCACGTGACGTCGGCGGGCGTGTCGACGCGGGGGTCGTAGAAGCGCGCGGTCGACGCGCCGCCCTCCACCACGCCGACCTCGAGGAAGGGACGCGCGGTGGGCGAGCGCAGCACCGTCATGCCGCCCCGCGCGAGGTTGAGCCCGAGCGGAAATCCGCGCACCGTGAGCGCGCCCACACTACGCTCAAACGGTTGCGGCGCAGAGACTTCGGACGCATCGAAGGCCACAGAAGCATCGGTCGCACCCGCGTCGCGGGCGGCGTCGAGGCCGCCGTCGGCCGGGCGGGTGGTGCCTTCGCAGGACGCGGCGAGAAGGGCCGCGAGCAGGGGTCTGGCTCTCATGGTGGTGCGCGGAGGAGACTACGACTTGGGGCGACGCGCGAGCAGAACCGCCGCGCCCGCGACCACGCCGATGAGCCCCGAGAGCCCGAGGGTGAAGGGCAGCGGCGAGCGGGTGGTGGGCGCGGGCGGGTCGTCGATGCGGGCGCGGGCCTCGTCGGTGCGTGCGCGGCGGCGGGCGAGCTCCAGCGCGACGCTCTCCTCGCCGCGGGCGAAGGCCCAGGCCTGGTCGCGGGTGAAGACCCCGCCGAAGGCGCGCATCACCGCGCGATGCACCTCGCCCTGCCAGGAGAAGGTGGCGACGGTGGTGGGGCCGTCCTGGCGGATCTCCCAGGCGCCGTGTCCCTCGAGGTCGCCGAAGGTCTCGAAGGCCACGCGCTCGGGCCGACGGACCTCCGTGGTGCGCAGGCTCCAGCGGTAGATCGAGGGGAAGAACCCTTTGCTCTCCAGCGCCACGACGCGGCCCGCTTCGGCGTCGTCGCCGCGCTCGACCTCGTAGCTCGCGACGAAGGCCGCGGGCCACCAGCGGGCGTAGTCTTCGGGGTCCGCGAGCACGGCGCAGAGCTCATCGGGCGTGGTGCCGTCGATCTTCCAGGTGAAGTCCAGCCGGGCGTCGCTCATGGTCTTGCGCATGGTAGCGCCTCTGGCGGCCATTGACGCGCGGGACGTCCAGCGCGTAGGGATCGTTCGCGCGATGGCAAGACTGACGTACAAAGACGCCGGGGTGGACATTGATGCGGGCGACGCGATGGTCGAGCGCATTCGCCCCATGGTTCGGGCCACGCACCGCCGCGAGGTGTTGGGCGACTTCGGCGGCTTCGCCGGGTTGTGCCGCATTCCTGTGGGCCTGCGGGAGCCCATCCTCGTGTCGGGCACCGACGGCGTCGGCACGAAGCTCAAGGTGGCCTTCGCCACCGGACGGCACGAGACCATCGGCATCGACCTCGTGGCCATGTGCGCCAACGACGTGTGCACGGTGGGCGCGGAGTGCCTGTTCTTTCTCGACTACTTCGCCACGGGCGCGCTCGACGTGGGCGTGGCCGAGCGAGTGGTCTCGGGCGTGGCCGAGGGCTGCCGCCTCGCGGGGTGCGCGCTGCTCGGCGGCGAGACCGCGGAGATGCCCGGGATGTACGGCGCCAACGAGTACGACCTCGCGGGCTTCTGCGTCGGCGTGGTGGACCGCGAGAAGGCCCTCGACGGCTCGCTCGTTCGCGTGGGCGACGTGGTGGTGGGGGTGGCCTCCAGCGGGCTGCACTCCAACGGCTACTCCCTCGCCCGCCGGGCGCTGCTCGACGTCGCGAAGCTCCCCCTCGACGGCCGCGTCGAGGGCCTCGGCCGCACCCTGGGCGAGGAGCTCATGGAGCCCACGCACGTCTACGCGCGCGCAACGCTCTCGGCCATCGCCACGGGGCAGATCCACGCCATCGCGCACATCACCGGCGGCGGCCTCCCGGGCAACCTCCCGCGGGTGCTCCCCGAGGGGATCGGCGTCGTGCTCGACCCGCGGAGCTGGGTTCGTCACGAGATCTTCTCGATGATCCAGCGGGCGGGCGACGTCGAGGAGGCCGAGATGCGGCGCACCTTCAACCTCGGGCTGGGCCTCGCGTGTGTCGTCGAGGCCGCCGGCGCCGACTCGGTGCTGCGGGCGTTTCGGGCCATGGGCTTCACCGCGTCGATCGTCGGCGAGGTGGTCCCGAGCGGCGCCGTCGACGACGCCCGGGTCACCTTCCTGGAGCGCTGAGCGTGCGCGCGGCGGTGCTGGTCTCGGGCGGGGGCACGAACCTCCAGGCGCTGCTCGACGCGCGCGACGACCTCGGCGCCGAGCTGCGGGTGGTCGTGAGCAACCGCGCCGACGCCTTCGCCCTGGAGCGCGCGCGACGGGCCGGGGTCGAGGCGATGTGCCTCTCGCACAAGGACTTCGCGACGCGCGAAGACTTCGACCGCGCCCTGCGCGACGCGCTCCTCGCCCGCGGGGTGGAGCTCGTGGTGCTCGCGGGCTTCATGCGCGTGCTCACCCCTGTGTTCCTCGACGCCTTTCCTGATCGGGTGATCAACGTGCACCCGGCCCTGCTGCCCGCGTTCCCCGGGGTCGACGCGCAGGCCCAGGCCCTCGCCCACGGGGTGAAGGTCACGGGCTGCACGGTGCACCTCGTCGACGCGGGCGTCGACACGGGCCCCATCCTCGCGCAGGCCGCGGTGCCGGTGCGCGACGACGACACCGTCGAGACCCTGCGCGCGCGCATCCTCGCCGAGGAGCACCGGCTGCTCCCCGCGGCCGTGCGCGACGTGGCCGCGGGGCGCGTTACCCGCGAGGGGCGCCGGGCGCGCGTTCGGTAGCGCATGCGCCGGAGCTTCTACGACGTGGTGGTGCTCGGCGGCGCGCTGCCCTCTCTGGCGGTGGGCGCGCTGCTGGCCCGTCGCGGGTTTCGGGTCACCGTGGTGGGCCACGGGGTGCTGCCCGGGAGCTACACGCACGACGGGCTCACGCTGCGGCGAGCGCTGTCGAGCGTGTGCGTCAGCGACACGCCCGCGTTTCGACGGGTGTTCGCCGAGCTCGCGCTGCTCCCCGCGGCGCGACGCAGGGTGACGCCGTTGACGCCCGCGTGGCAGGTGGTGATGCCGCGCCACCGGGTCGACGTGCACGCCGCGACGGAGCCCATGCTGGCCGAGTTCGTGCGGGAGTTCCCCGAGCTGCAGCGCCCGATGGAAGACTTCGCGCTCGCCGCCGAGCGCGCCAACGCCGCCGCCGACGCGCTCTTCGGCGAGGACCTGCGCTGGCCGCCGCAGGGCTTCTGGGAGCGGCGCACCGCGCAGAAGCACCTGCGCGGCACGGGCTTCGGCGACGAGCCCGAGAGCGGAGACATCCTCTCGGAGTTCGCGCCCACGCACCCCTTTCGGGTGACGATGGAGGCGCAGCTCCGCGCGCAGAGCGCCCTCGACCCGGCGCAGCTCAGCCCCTTCGCGCGCGCGCGGCTCCACGGCCTCGGGCTGCGGGCGGCCACGCTCGCCGACGGCGACCTCGACGGGCTGCGCACGATGCTCGAAGAGAAGATCCAGCAGCACGGCGGCGACCTGCGGCTGCGCGACCGCGCGGACCGGGTGCTCACCCGCGGCGGGGGCGTGAGCGCGGTGCACCTCGCGGGCACCGACGAGGAGATCGGCTGCGCGTTCGTGGTCTCGTCGCTCGAGGCCGTGGAGCTGCTCCGCCTCGCGGGCGAGACCGCGCCCCGGTCGATCGCCGCACGGCTGCAAGGGACCCACGCGGCGCTCTACCGCTACGTGCTCAACGCCGCGCTGCCCGCCGACGCGGTGCCGGTGGGGATGGGCCGTCGGCTCTTCGCGGTGGCCTCTCCGCTGCGACCGTTGGTGGAGGAGAACCTCGTGGCGATGGAGGTGGGCGCGGCCGACGGTCACGGCCGGGTGGTGCTCACCGCGTCGGCGCTGCTCCCGCGCACGAGCGTGGAAGAGGGCGCGGCGTACCTCGAGCAGGTGCGCGACCGGGTGTTGCAGCGGGTGCGAGAGGTCGTGCCCTTCTTCGACCGCAACGTGCTGCTGATCGACTCGCCGCACGACGGTCTGCCCGCGTTTCAGCGGGATCCGTCGCGCCCGGAGCTGCGCCGCGGCGCCGGGCCCGAGGCGATGGAGCCCGTCGAGCACCACCCGTCGCTCGATCCGCTGCGGCTCTTCGGCCTCCCGTGGCGCACGCCGATCTCGGGGGTGTTCACGGTGAACCGTCAGAACGCGCCCGCGCTGGGCCTGGAGGGCGAGCTGCTGGTCGCGCTGACGGTGGCCCGGGAGATCACCCGCACCGACCGCAGCAAGGAGCGGCTGCGGCGGGAGCTCTGGTCGAAGGTCGAGACCTGAGCGGGGGCTCGGTCGCGGTCAGGGCTGAAAGCGCCAGCCGTAGGGCGCGAGCGTGGCGGCGCCGTTCTCCCCCGCGAGCACGATGAGCTCGGCGCCCGTCCAGACCGCGGCGGAGAACGCGCGACCCCCGCGGCCGTCGCCGACCTCGACGGAGGGGACGGGCGGGAGCAGGGTCCAGACGTCATCCCAGGGGTCGTAGGCGGCGCCGCTCGCGAGCATGGCGTCGTCGCTGCGCCCTCCCCACACGAGCATCGCGTCGCCCGCCCACACCGCGACGTGGCCGAAGCGCGCGGCGGGCGCGTCGGACGCGCGCAGCGGGCGCCACGCGTCGAGCGCGGGCACGTACGAGACGGGTGAGGCCATGGCGTGACCGGCGCGGTCCTGCCCGCCGAAGACGAGCATCTCGGAGCTGCTCCACACCGCGGTGTGGGCTCGTCGCGCGTGGGGAGCGCCCGCGTCGCGCACGGCCCGCCACCGCGCGCGGGTGGGCACATACCGATACCCGTCCGCCCGCGCCTCGCCCGACTCGTCGGCGCCGCCCCACACAATGACCTCCGCGCCGGTCCACAGCGCGCTGTGCCCCGCGCGAATCGCCGTGGCCGAGACCGCCGGGCTCGGGGCGAATCCCCCGGGCAGCAGGCGCAGCGCCTCGACCCCCGCGGACGTGCGATCGAGCACCAGCACCTCGCCCCCCGTGGCGAGCGCGGTGAGCGGCGCCCGCGCGGCGCTGAACACCACGCGCCAGCGATCGAGGGAGGGCGAGTACCCCGAGATGTCACGGAGCAACCCCTGCGCGTTGCGCCCGCCGAACACGAGCATCTCCTGCCCGGTCCACACCGCCGTGTCGCCCTCTTGAAAGCGCGCCGTGGGGGCGTCGATGCGCGACATCGCGCGGAGCTCTCCGGTCTGCGGGTCGAAGCGGATCCCGTCGCCGAAGCTGCTCGTCGCGGCCCCCGGCGCGCGCCCGCCCCACACCAGCACCTCGCGCCCCGTCCACACGCTGAAGTGTCCGACCCGCGGCGCGTCGTTGATCCCCTCGGTGGCGAGGATCGGTATCCAGTGCGGGACACATGCCCCCGCCTCGCAGCGACGACCGCCCACGCACGCGTGTGGACACGCGCGCGCCTCGGGCGTCGGCGGGTCGATCACCTCCACCGCGGTCGGCACGTCGGTCGCGACGGCGCGGCGACCGACGTCGAGCACCAGCGCGTCGCAGTGGCACGCGGCGAGGGCGACCAGCCCAGCGCCCCACGCCGACCGCAGACGCGACCACCGGCGAGACATGCTCAATAGGATAGCCCGATTGTCGCGTCGAGGTAGGGCCGCCCCCACTCTCCGAGCTCACGCGCGCCAGCCCGCACCCGCACCGACGCGAGCGCGCTGCCCATCGCGAGGCTCCCGGTGAGCGCGACGCGACGCCACAGCCGCAGCCGCGCGCCCACCGCGCCCTCGACCACGGCCACGACGCCCTCCCGCGCGACGTCGCCCCACGCCTGCGCCCAGGACACGCCCCCCCGAAGCGTAACCCCCAGCGCCCCAACGCTTCCGCGCGACAGTGGGGCCCCGACGCCCACCATCGCGAAGTGGGTCTGGATCCCTCCCCCGCCGTCGAAGGCTCCCTCGGCGAGCGAGAGGCGGCCGAGGGCCTCGACCCAGAGCGGACCTTCCCAGGCGAGTCGCAGAGACAGCGTCGGCTGCGGCGAGGCGCCGCCCGGCGAGACCAGGACCCCCGCGCCGACTCCGACGCGGAGCGCTTCGTACCAGGGCGGCGATGACGGCGCGGCAGGAGGCGGGGTGGCCACCGGCGCGGAGACGGTCGACGAAGCGGTCGGCTCGACGTGGAGGAGCAGGGCGCGCAGGGTCTCGACCACCCGGAGGGCGTCGGTGCCGCGCTGCGCTGGATCATCGCGACGCAGCCGGAGTTCGCGCAGGCCGTGCCCTGGCACCGTGAGGGTCACCACGAGCGCGTCGCCTTCGGGTCTCAGGGTGATCGACGCGGCCCCGGTCGGGGCATCGGCGCGCGCGTTGACGGGGTGGCCCAGCGCACGGAGCTCCAGGGCGATCTGTGCGCCGAGGGCGGAGTCGACGTCGGCGCCGAGGTGGACCGGGACCTCCTCCGCGGCGGCGGCGCGCGCGGCGAGGAGGAGCGCCAGCGCGAGGGCACCCCTCATCGCGTGCGCACGTCTCGCGCGAAGGGGGCGAAGGCGCCGTCGGGGTCTTCGCGCAGATAGCGGTCCGCGGCGGACCGCGCGGCCGTGAGGTCACCGGCCGCGTGCAGCGCCTGCACCCGGCGGCCGAGGCACTCGCGGCGCAGGGGACCGTCGGGAGACTCCTGCAGGGCGATTTCGAACCATCGGGCCGCCACCTGCGGCGCGCGCTGAGCCTCCAGCGCGAGGACCCCGAGGTGGTACGCCGCGCGGCGGGCTTCGTCGGTGTCGGGGTGGCGGGCGCGAAGATCGAGCAGCAGCGACCGGGCCTCGCCCACGCGGCCTTCATAGCGGGCGCGGTCCGCCGCCCCGGCGAGCACGGCCTCGGGACGGAGCGGGACCGGGGTGACGGTGAGGGGGCCCACCCGAGCGGCCCGCACGACCCGACGCGGCCGGAGGGCGGGGGTCGGCGGTGGCACCTGCAGCACCTCGTCTCGGCGCACGTCCCGCGCGACCGCTTCGACGGGTGTGACCGCAGCACCGGCGGCGGCGCGAAGGCCATCTCTCGGGTCGGCGAGCACGCGCTCCCCGCCGACGACCCGACGCGCCACGCCGCCGGGACCGCGAACGAGCACGCTGCCCTCCCGCATCTCGAGGCTCATGCGCTCGGTCGACGGGGACCAACCGAGGCGAAACGCAGTGCCCGTGACCTCGACGGACCACGGTCCTGCGCGGAGGGTCCAGCGGGTGTCGCTCCGATGCTGCACGCGCACGTCCAACCCGCCGCGCTCGACCGCGAGCTCCGCGCCGCGCGGGTCGACGGAGACCAGCCGAACGCGCGCCCCCGGCTCGACGACCACCCGTGCGCGGTCTCCGAAGGGGATGTGCACCGCGGTGGTGCCCGCCGCGAACCACGCGCCGGCGGACAGCGCCGGGTCGACCCCGCGCGAGGGCGAGGGAGCGTGGGGGCGCAGCGCGACGCCCCCGAGGGTCAGCAGCGCCGCCGCGGCGATGGCGGCGCGCGCGAGGGGGCGGAGGCGCGTCGCGCGGAGGTCGGTGGTAAGCAGCCGGGCGCGCTGCCGGGCGAGGCGCGCGGGCTCGCCGTGATCAAGGCTCGCGGCCACGTCACGACCGAGCGCGAGCAGGGGGTCGGTCGCGCTCATGAGGGCACCCCGTCGCGGGGCTGGAGCCGCGCGGCGAGCGCCGGAACAGTCGCCGCGCGGGCGCGAAACTCGGCCTCGGCGCGGGCGATGCGGCGCTTCGCCGTGGCCAGGGAGCAGCCCGCGAGGCGCGCGACCTCGGTGAGCTCCTCGCCCTGCAGGAAGCGCAGCGAGAACGCGATGCGGTCCTCGGTGGGCAGCGCGTCGAGGATGCGGAACACCGCGCGGAGCTCCTCGCGCCCGGGGTGGTCGTCGTCGTGCGAGACCTCGGGGAGCTCGGGCGATTGCCAGAGCGTGAAGATCCGGCGGACCCTGCGGCGACGGAGCTCGGCCCGCGCCACGCGCACCGCGATGGTGGTCACCCAGGCCTTGAACGCCTCCGGGTCGCGCAGCGCATGCACCGTGCGGAGCACCTCAAGAAAGGTCTCTTGCACGCGGTCGTCGTGGTCACCCGTGTCGCCGAGGATGCGTCGCAGCACCCGGTCGACGAGGGCGCCGAAGCGGTCCATGAGCAGGGCGGGCGCCGCGGGGTCCTGGGCCTGGAGGCGCCGCGCGACCTGGGCGTCCGAGAGGCCTCCGCCCCCGTCGATGACCCGGAGATGGGGTCGTGGGCCCCCGGTCGGGCCGCTCGCGCGTCGTGCGGTCATGAATGGCGCCTCAGTGGAGTGTGACCCCCGCGCACGGCTCACGGCACCGACCGTGAGCCGTTTTTCACCCCACGCGCCACTGAGGGGGATGACCGTGGCGAAGCCGTTGGGCTCCGTTGACGGAATTGCAACCCTGGGCGTACCTTCCGCGCGCCCCGAGCGGGCCGCGGGCATGTGACTGCGGTGACCTCCACCTTCGAGGGCCTTCGGACAGCGCCGTGCAACTGCGAACCTTCACCTACCTCGACGTCCTTCAGCCGCAGCTCGCGGGCTTCTTCCAGACGGTGGCGTCGGGGTTCCAGCCGCTCGCGGGTCAGGCCTCGCTCATCGTGGAGGTCGCGCCGGGCATCGCGATCAATTCGCTCACCGACGCGGCGCTCAAGCGCACGCGGGTGATGCCCGGGATGCAGATCGTCGAGCGCGCCTACGGAATGGTGGAGCTGCACCACTTCGACCAGGGCGACGTGCGCGCCGCGGGCGAGGCGATCCTGGAGCGTTCGGGCACGCGCCTGGAGGACCGCATCGCGCCGCAGATCATCTCGCGCGAGATCATCCACGGCATCGACGGTCACCAGGCGATGCTTGTGAACCGCATGCGTCACGGTCAGCTCCTGCTCGAGACCGAGACGCTCTACGTGTTGGAGACGGCCCCTGCGGGGTACGCCGCGCTCGCCGCCAACGAGGCGGAGAAGGCCGCGCGCATCAACCTCCTCGAGGTCATCTCCTTCGGCGCCTTCGGGCGTCTGTACCTCGGCGGCTCCGAGGAAGAGATCCAGCAGGCCGCCGAGGCCGCGGAGCGCGCGCTGCGATCGGTGCGCGGCGTCTCCAGCAGCCGTTGAAGTCACTGTTCTCGTCTCCCCGTCTGACATCTCGACCCGACTCACAGGAGGACCTTTTCATGCGTCATCAGCACTGGCTTTCTCTCGCGCTTATGCTCTCGCTCGGCGCCTGCGGCGACTCGACCCCGAACAACAACGTCACCCCGGGCACGGACGCGGGCGTGACCGCGAACGACGTCGTGGCCACGCCCACCGATGCTGGGAACACGACGCCCACCGACACCGGCACCGTCACCCGCGACGCCGGGCGCGACGGGGGCAGCACGACGCTGGACTACAGCACCGTGCGCACCGGCCGCCGCTGCACCATGGACGAGGACTGCGCCGACGGCCAGACCTGCATCACCACCGCCCAGGGCCGCATCTGCACCACGGGTGAGGGCTGCGAGCAGGGCGCGCGGGCCGACGAGGAGAGCCAGTGCGGCGGGCGCGGGAGCACCTGTCTGCTCTACGGGTCGACCGCCACCCAGCGCCTCGACCTCTGCCTCCGCGGCTGCGTCGCCACCGCCACCTCCGAGCGCCTCGGCGCCTGCGGCGAGGGCTTCGTGTGCACCACGAGCTGGCTCCGTCAGCCCATGGGCTCCACCGAGGCGACGCCGGGCTGCCTCCCGCACTGCACCACCGACGCGCACTGCGCGGGCGTGGTCCTCGGTGATGCTGGCGCGACCCGCTGCAACACCCGCACGGGCAACTGCGTGAACGCCGTGCCGGCGATGACCCTCCGCACCGACGGCTCGCCCTGCAACCCGATGATGACCGGCGTGCCCCAGTGCCGCGGCATCTGCTTCTCGCTCAGCTCCATGCGGCCCACCGAGGGCCTCTGCGGCTCCTTCATCAACCTCCGCACCACGCAGCAGTGCGCGGACTTCGACCTCGAGACGATGGCCCCGCGCGTGCCGCAGGGTGACAACCTCGCGGTGTGCATCTTCAAGAACTGCGACACCAACGCGCAGTGCTCCGACGGCCTGGTCTGCACCTTCCCCGAGGACACCATGGGCATGGTCCGCAACGACCTGCCCTCGAGCTGCGGCTACGCGACGCGCAACCAGCCCAACGGCATCCCGGTGCCGGGTGACGCGGGCGTGCGCCCCGACGCTCGCTGATTCGAGTCCGCACCGCCTCCTCGCGACGCCCCTGACGACCGCTGGTTGTCAGGGGCGTTGCCCATTTGGACCCCACCGCGTCGGCGCCACACGGCGGCCGAGGGGGCGGTGAGAGGCGCGCGGGAATTCCAGAACCCCAAACGCCAAAAACCCCACGAAACCTTTGGGGTCTCGTGGGGTCTGTGGCGGGGTGGACGGGACTCGAACCCGCGGCCTCCGGCGTGACAGGCCGGCGTTATAACCGACTTAACTACCACCCCGTCGCTTCGGACTCTCGTCCGCTGCGAGGGAGCCGGTTTGTACCCAGACGCGAGGGGTGCGTCAACAAGAAAAATGAACGCTGTTCATCTTCCCGTGAAGGTCCGCGCGGCCTTGGGGTTGGCGACGAAGGTGCGCATGCCGGTCTTCTGGTCCTCGGTGGCGAAGCAGAGCCCGAAGGCCTGCGCCTCGAGCTCCTTCGCGACGCCCAGGGGCACGTTCTCGCCCGCGTGCATCGCGCGCTTGGCGTAGGCCACGGCGCGCGGCGCGTTGGCGGCGATGCGCTCGGCCGCGGCGACGGCCTCGTCGCGGAGCTTGTCGTGGGCGAACACCCGGTCCGCGAGGCCGATGGAGAGCGCCTCGGCGGCGTCGATGGCCACGCCGGTGAAGACCATCTCCCGGGCCTTGCCGACGCCCACGCGGCGCGCGAGGCGCTGCGTGCCGCCGAAGCCCGGGATCACCCCCAGGGTGACCTCCGGGAGCCCGAAGCGGGCCTTGTCGCTCGCGTAGATGAGGTCACACGCCAGCGCGAGCTCGCAGCCCCCGCCCAGCGCGAAGCCGTTCACCGCGGCGATGATCGGGAACGGGGCCTCGATCATCCGCTCGCCGAGGCTGTGCCCCTGGCGCGCGAAGGCCTCGGCCTGCACCGACGACATGTCGGCCATCGCGGCGATGTCGGCCCCGGCGACGAAGGCCTTCTCCCCCGCGCCGGTGAGCACCACGGCGCGCACGGCCTGGGACGTGAGCACCTCGATGGCCCGCTGGAGCTCCGCGAGCACCTCGGCGTTGATGGCGTTGAGCTTCTCGGGGCGGTGGATCACCACCACGCCGACGGGGCCCGAGGTCGCGACCTGAATCAGCTTGAACTCTGTCACTTCCAAACTCCCGGAGTCTGTCACTTGCTGTCGTAGCGGTAGAACCCGCGGCCCGTCTTGCGTCCGAGCCAGCCCGCGGCGACGTAGTTTCGCAGCAGGGTGGGCGCGCGGTACTTGCTGTCGGCGAACTCGCGGTGGAACACGTCGGCGATGGCGAGCACCGTGTCGAGGCCGATGAAGTCCGAGAGCTCCAGGGGGCCCATGGGGTGGTTGAGCCCGAGCTTCGCGGCCTGGTCGATGTCCTCGGGGGTGCCGAGGCCCTGCTCCAGGGTGAACACCGCCTCGATGAGCAGCGGGAGCAGGATGCGGTTCACCAGGAACCCCGGCGAGTCCTTGGCCGTCACCGCGGTCTTGTTGAGCTTCTGCACCACGGCCACGGCCGTCGCGTAGCTCTCGTCCGAGGTCTGCAGCGCGCGAATGACCTCCACGAGCTTCATCACGGGCACGGGGTTGAAGAAGTGCATCCCGAGCACCTGCGTCGGGCGCTTCGTGGCCGCCGCGATGCGGGTGATGGAGATGGAGCTGGTGTTGCTCGCGAGGATCGCCCCGGGCTTCACCGCCGCGTCGAGGCGCTGAAAGAGACCGAGCTTGGTCTCGAGGTGCTCGGTGACGGCCTCGACCACGAGGTCGCTCGTCGCGAGGTCCTCGAGCGCGCCCACCGGGGTGATGCGCCCGAGGGTCGCGGCGGCGACGTCCTCGGCGAGCTTCCCCTTCTCGACGAGCTTCTTCAGCCCGTTGCCGATCTTCGCCTTCGCCCGCTCGGCCGACTCCAGCGTGGCGTCTGCGAGGCGCACCTGCCACCCCGCCGACGCCGCCACCTGCGCGATGCCGGAGCCCATCTGCCCGGCGCCCAGAACCCCGATGACCTCGATGTCACTCATGCGTCCGCGGGTACTCCCCCTCCCCGCGGACGTCAACGTGGGCGGTGCGTCAGCGCTCGACGACGAGCGCGAGCCCCTCGCCGCCGCCGATGCAGATCGACGCGCAGCCGCGCTTCTCGCCGCGCTGGGCCATGGCGTGCACCAGCGTGGTCACGATGCGCGAGCCCGACGACCCGATGGGGTGCCCGAGGGCCACGGCGCCGCCGTGGACGTTGAGCTTCGCGAGGTCGATGCCGGACTTCTGCGCCACCGCGAGGGCCACGACGGCGAAGGCCTCGTTGACCTCCCAGAGCCCGATGTCGCCCACCGAGAGCCCCGCCCGCGGGAGGGTGTTCGCGATGGCCGCGGAGGGCGCCGTGGTGAACCACTCGGGCTCCTGCGCCGCGCCGCCGTAGGCCGCGATGCGCGCGAGGGGGGTGAGCCCGTGGGTCTTCACCGCCGCCTCGCTGGCGAGCACCAGGGCCGAGGCGCCGTCGTTGATCTTGCTCGCGTTGGCGGCCGTGATGGTGCCGGCCTTGTCGAAGGCGGGCTTGAGGGTCGACATCTTCTCGGGGTCGCCCTTCTTGGGCTCCTCGTCCTCGGTGACGCTCACGGTGCCCTTGCGGCCGGCGACCTCCACCGGGACGATCTCGTCGGCGAAGCGCCCCTCGGCCTGCGCCGAGAGCGCGCGGCGGTAGCTCTCCTTGGCGAACTGGTCCTGCGCCTCGCGGGTGAAGCTCATCTCGCGGGCGCAGAGCTCACCCGCGTTGCCCATGTGAAAGTTCTTGTACGGGTCCCACAGCCCGTCGTGGACCATCCCGTCGACCACGGTGCTGTTGCCCATGCGCATGCCCTTGCGCGCGGTCGGGAGGTAGTAGGGCACGTTGCTCATGCTCTCCATGCCGCCCGCCACCACGATCTCGGCGTCGCCCAGCTGGATCGCCTTCACCCCGAGGATCACCGACATCATCCCCGAGCCGCAGACCTTCGCCACGGTGGTGCACGGCACCCGCACGGGCACGCCCGCGTAGATGGCCGCCTGACGCGCCGGCGCCTGCCCCTGCCCCGCGCTCAGCACGTTGCCCATGTAGACCTCGCCCACGAGCTCGGGCGAGACCTTCGCGCGCTCCAGCGCGGCCTTGATCACCGTCGCCCCGAGGCGCGGCGCGACGACGTCCGACAGCGCGCCCTGAAACGAACCGATGGGCGTGCGCACCGCACTGCAGATGAAGACTTCAGGCTTCGACATGGGACTCTCCTTGTTGCGCCGCAACAGACGGCGGTGGCGGCATTCTCCCGATCTCGGGGCACGGGTCAAGCCCTACAATGTTGCAGCGCAACATCAGCGCAGGGGGAGCGTGCGCACGCGGGGGCGCGCGGCGAGTTCGGCCGCGGGGGTGCGGTCGCCCCGGGCGCTCAACCGGCTCGCCTCGACCCCGCTGGACTGCACGAAGCGCTGCACGTCGGGGTCGTCGCACGCGAGGATCACGTCGGGCGGACCCTCGGCCACGACCCGCCCCTTGATGAGCATGGCGATGCGGTCGGCGATGTCGAAGGCGCTCACCATGTCGTGGGTGATCACCACGGAGGTCACGGCGAAGCGCTCGCGCATCTCTTCGATGAGGTCGTCGACGGTGCGCGAGGTCACCGGGTCGAGGCCCGAGGTGGGCTCGTCGTAGATCAACAGTTCGGGCTCCATCACCAGCGCCCGGGCGATGCCCACGCGCTTCGCCATGCCGCCCGAGATCTGCGCGGGGGTGAGGGGCGCGGCGTGGTCCACCCCGAGCTCCTTCAACTTGGTCATCGCGCGGTCGCGCACGTCCTTCTCGCTAAGCAGCGTCTGCTCGCGCAGCGGGAAGGCCACGTTGTCGAAGCAGGTCATGGAGTCGAAGAGGGCGTACTTCTGAAAGACCATCCCGAAGCGGCGCCGGGCCTTCGACAGCGCGACGTCGCCGAGGGCGGCGATGTCGGTGCCGTCGATCACGATGCGGCCCGAGGTGGGGCGCTCCAGCGCGATGAGGTGGCGCACCAGGGTGCTCTTGCCCGCGCCCGAACCGCCGATGATCACCAGGGTCTGCGCGCGGTCGATGGTGAGGTCCACGCCGTGGAGCACCGTGCGGTCGCCGTAGGTCTTCACCAGCTTGTCGACGACGATGTGGGGTTCGCTCACGGTCAGCCCACGGGGGTCAGCAGGGTGGTGATCACGTAGTCGAGCACGAAGACCCCGACGACGCTCCAGACCACCGCGCGGGTGGTGGCCTGCCCCACGCCCACCGCGCCGCCCGAGGCGTAGAACCCGTGGCGGCACGCGATGAGGGTCACGGCGAAGCCGAAGATGAGGGACTTGCAGACCCCCTGGATGAGGTCGTCGGGGGCGAGCATGGCGCGGATGCGGTCGGCGAAGATCCCCGGGTCGAGGGAGAGCATCTGCACGCCGATGAGCCACGCGCCGCCGATGCCGACGAGGAAGAACACCAGCGAGAGCACCGGCACCATGATGATCCCCGCGAGGATGCGCGGCACCACGAGGTACTGCACCGGGTTCACCGCCATCGTCTCGAGGGCGTCGATCTGCTCCGACGCGCGCATGTTGCCGAGCTCCGCGGCCATGCCCGAGCCCGCGCGGGCGGCGACCATGATGGCCGTGAGCACGGGCGCCATCTCGCGCGAGAGGGTTAGCGCGACCACGCCGCCGACCATGTTCTCGGCGCCGAAGCGGCGAAAGCCGTAGACGGTCTGCACCGCGAAGACCATCCCGGTGAACAGCCCCACGAGCCCGACGAGGAAGAGCGACTGCACCCCCACGAACTCCAGCTGGTTCACCACGAGGCCCACGCGGTACGGCGGGCGCAGGGCCCAGAGCACCGCGCGGCCACCCATCTCGGCGAGCGAGCCGATCTCTTCGATGAAGTCCGCCGCGGGGCCCAGGAGCCTGCGCAGCAGCGGCTTCGGCGCGTCGTCGCTCAAGGTGTGAACACCCGGGGCACCCTCCGCGAGAGCGCCGTGAGCACCTCGTAGGGGATCGTTCCCACCCTTGCGGCGATCTCTTCGGCGCGGATCACCCCGAAGCCCGCGGGGCCGGTCTGCGCCCCGAGCAGCACCACCTCGTCGCCGACCTGCACCTCGCGCACGCGGTCGACCTCGGTCACGTCGACCGTGCAGAGGTCCATCGACACGTTCCCGACCACCCTCGCCCGACCTCCGTGCACCAGCACCTCGGCCTCGGAGGATAGCCGACGAAAGTACCCGTCGGCGTACCCGATGGGGATCGTCGCGAGCACCGTGCTCCGCCCCGCGCGCCACGCGCCCGCGTAGCCCACCGCGGTGCCCGCGGCGATGACCCGGCGCGCGAGCACCTCGGTGCGCACCCGCATCACCGGCAGCAGCGCGCCGCCGTCGTTGGGAAAGGGCGCGACGCCGTAGAGCGCCACGCCCACCCTCACGAGGTCGAGCCGCGTCGCCGGGAGCCGCAGCGCCGCCGCGGAGTTCGCGGCGTGAACGACCGTGGGTCGGATCCCCTCGGCCGACAGCGTCGCCCGGGCCTCGCCGAAGCGCGCGAGCTGCACGTCGCAGAACCCCGGGTCGTCGAGGTCGGCGTTGGCGAAATGGGTCATCACCCCCTCGACGCGAACGCCCGGCATCGACGCGAGCCGATGGGCCACCGCGGGGAGCTCGTCGAGCGTGACCCCGAGGCGAGACATCCCCGTGTCGACCTTGAGGTGAATCGTCACCTCGCGGCGCGACGACACCCGCGCGAGCTCGTCGAGCTGCGACGGGTCGTGCACCACCGGGGTGACGTCGTGCGCCAGGGCGGCCTCGAGCCCGTCGCGGTGCAGCCCCGACAACGCGATGACGGGCGCGCGCAAGCCCTTCTCCCGCAGCGAGATCCCCTCCTCCACGAGCGCGACGCAGAGCCCGTCGGCGCCCGCGCGGACCATCTCGGCGCCGACCTCCGCGGCGCCGTGGCCATAGCCGTCGGCCTTCACCACCCCGTAGAGCTTCGGCCCGCCGCCAAGCACCTCGCGCACGGCGCGGACGTTGTGCGCGAGGTGCCCGAGATTGATCTCGGCACGGGTGGGGCGCAGCGACGGGGCAGCGTGGCTCATCGCGGCCGTGAGCTAGCGGCGCGGCGGACCCGCTGTCAAGGCGCCGACAGGTGCGCCGCGGGGAGAGGTCGGTGATACTGGCGCATCGCCGTGCAGACGCCGAACGACGAGTCCCTCGAAGTCCTCTTCGCCGACCTCCGGGCGGAGTACCTGATCTCCCTGCCCGAGCGCCTGCGAGAATTCTGCGAGGCCGTGGCGCAGGGCGCGACCGACGCCGACGCCCGACGGCTCGCGCAGCGCCTCGCGCATCGCATGAGCGGCACCGCGGGCACCGTGGGCCTCACCGACATCGGCCTGCTCGGCCGGGCGATGGAGGGATACGCCGCGGCGTGCAACTGGTCGCCCGACGCGCGCGCGAGGCTGCTCGAGGCGGCCGCGCTGCAAGACCGACTCGTGCGCGAGGCGTGCGCCTGCGAAGCCGGCGGCCCCATGCCCACCATCCAGCTCCGCGCCGAACTGATCTACCTCACCCTCCTCGCGGAGACCCCTTGATGACCCCGCGCTGCCACCACTGTGACCTCACCGTCTCCCGCGCGATGACCTCGTGCCCGCGCTGCGCCACGCCGCTGCACATCGCCGACGAGCCTCCGGTGCTCGTGGGCGGCAACTACGCCATCGAGCGCGAGATCGGCAACGGCGCCATGGGGGTGGTCTACCGCGCCCGTGACGTGCTGCTCGACCGCGTGGTGGCGCTGAAGGTGATCAACGCCGACCTCGCGCGCAACACCGCGTTCGTCGACCGCTTCTGCCGCGAGGCGCGGGCGATGGCGGCGATTCGCAACGACCACGTGGTGGGCATCTTCACCATGGGCATCCACGACGGCTCGTACTTCTACGCGATGGAGCACGTCGAGGGGCACGACCTGGAGTTCATCCTCAACGAGCACCGCCTGCACGGCTCCACCGTGCCCACGGTGCGCGCGCTGACGATCCTCCGCGAGGTGTCGCACGGGCTCGCGGCGGTGCACGCGGCCTCGCTGGTGCACCGCGACGTGAAGCCCGCGAACATCATGATCGAGAACGAGACCGGGCGCCCGGTGCTGCTCGATTTCGGCCTCGCGCGGCCGATGGCGAAGTACGCGCTGAACGCCACGCAGATCGCCGGCACCGCGCCCTACATGGCCCCCGAACAGATCCTCACCACGGGCGAAGACGACGGCCTCACCGCCCGCACCGACGTGTACGCGCTGGGCTGCACGGCGTTCGAGCTGTTCACGGGTCGCACGCCCTTCGTGACCAAGCCCGACCAGTCGATCTTCGAGACGATGCAAGCGCACATGTTCCAGCCGCCACCGCGGCTGTCGACGCTGCGCCCCGACCTCGAGGTCTTCGACGCGGTCATCGAGCGCGCGCTGCAGAAGACCCCCGCGGATCGCTTCGACGGGGTGACCTCCTTCGCCGAGGCCCTCGACCGCGCGGCGACGCAGCTCCGGGCCCTGGGCGCGGCGATGCCGCAAGTGATGCCCGCGCCCGACGACATGCCCTCGCTGCTGCCCGCGAGCAACGCGTTTCGGGTACTGGTCGTCGACGACGACCCCGACTTCTGCCAGATCCTCACCCGCGCGGTGGAGACGGCGCTGAAGGGCGTGCCCGTGTCGGTCTCGCTCACGCAGAACGGCTTCAAGGCCCTCGCGCGCGCGCTGCGGGTGCCGCCGCAGCTGGTGATCCTCGACTTCGACATGCCGGAGATGAACGGGGTCGAGACGCTGTCGCACCTGCGCGAGATCCCGGGCGCGGCGCAGGCGCCGGTGCTGGTGGTGAGCGGGAACTTCGGCGCCGTCGAGCAGTGGCGCTTCTCGGTGCTCGGCGTGCGCGACTTTCTCCGCAAGCCGGTGAACCTCTGGGACCTCGTGGACACCATCGCGCGGCTCGCCCGCCGGGCACGCGCGAGCGCGGCCCCCACGCAGACCCTTGTGGAAGACGGCCTGCCGCCGCCCCGCCCCTCGCACCGCCTGCCCGTCGAGGTGTTCATGGGCTTTCTCGCGGCGGCCTGGGCCGACGGGCGCCTCGACGTCCTCGAGCGCGAGGCCGTGCTTGAGGCTGCGGCGTCCGAGGGTCTCGGCGACGAGGAGATGGAGCGCGTGCGCCAGGGCACCCTCGCCCGCGTCGAGCTCGACGACCTGGACTTCTCCACCCTCAACCGCACCGACCGGCTGTACACCTACGCCGTCGCGCACTGGATCTCGAACCTCGACGACAAGATCACCGCGCGCGAAGAGGCCACCCTCCGCGTGCTGCGCGTGACCCTCGGGGTGAGCGACCGCGAGCGCGCGGCGATGGAGGCCGCGCTGCGGGAGCTCACGCAGAACCCCGAGCACCGCACGCCGCAGCGCTTCGACTTTCAGGGGCTGCGACGGGTCATCGCGACCCACGTCGCGTCGGCGAGCTGAGCGCGCTCAGCCGACCTCGTGCACCTTGTACGAGGTCACCCCGTGGTGCGACTCCAGCTTGCGGTGGATCCACTGCGCGTCGCGCTGGTTCACCGCGATGTAGCGCAGCTCGCGACCGGGCGTCGGCGCGGAGAGGCCCGCGAAGCCCACGGCCTGCGCCTCAACCCAGGTCATCACCTGTGCGCGGGTCTCCTCCAGGGTCTCTTTCGACAACAGCGTGTCAGGGTCGTGGCCCTGGGCGACGAACACCTCGAAGACGTGCAGCATCCCGGGATCATCGCCCGCCCGATGGCGTCGGCACAAGCGCGCGGAGCCAGAGTTCCAGCACCAGCAGGGTCCAGAGGCGGTCGGCGTTGCCCGCGTCGCGGTGCACCTCGTCGCAGATCCGGCGAACCTCCGCGGGCTCCAAGAGGTCGCGGGTGCGCGCGTCGCTGCCGAGGAGCAGGTCGCGGGTCATCACCTTGAGGTCGTGCCGCATCCAGCGCTCCAGCGGGAGCGCGAAGCCGCGCTTCACCCGGTGGCGCACCGCCCGCGGGAGCAGGTCGCGGGTGGCCTCGCGCAGCACGCGCTTGCCGCGGAGACCGAAGAGCGCGCGGGAGGGCAGGCGTGCGGCGAGGTCGAGCACCTCGGTGTCGAGGAAGGGGCAGCGCACCTCCAGCGCGTGGGCCATGGAGGCGATGTCGACCTTGGGGTTGATGTCGTTGGCGAGCCAGGTGCGGCGGTCGAGCTCCAGCAGCCGCGCGAGGTCCGTGGGCGCGTCGATGTCGTCGAGGGTGGCGGCGAAGAGGGTGGCGGCGTGGTCCTCGGCGAGGAGCGGGCGCATCGCGGAGCCGTAGAGCGCGCGCTTCTCCTCGGCGCTGAACTTTCCTACGAGGTGCAGGTAGCGCACCGACTCCGACGCGCCGGCGTCGCGGGCGAAGCGCCCCATCGCGCGGTCCACGCGAGAGATCCCCGCGGCGGCCACGCGCCGGGCGAGGTCGCCGACCCGCGCGGGCAGAGACGCCTGCGCGTGGGCGATGCGCATGGGGAGGTAGCGCTTGTAGCCCGCGAGGGCCTCGTCGCTGCCGTCGCCCGAGAGCGCCACCGTGACGTGCCGCCGGGTCATCTCCGCGAGGTACCAGGTCGCCACCGAGGAGCTGTCGGCGAAGGGCTCGCCGTGGTGCCGCACGATGCGCGGCAGCACGTCGGTCATGTCGGGCGCCACCACGAGCTCGTGGTGCTCGGTGCCGAAGCGCGCGGCCACCTCGCGCGCGTAGGCGAGCTCGCTGTCGTCGGCGTGTGGAAAGCCAATGGAGAAGGTCTTCACGGGCCGCGGCGAGCGCTCGGCCATGAGACCCACCACCGTGCTGCTGTCGAGCCCGCCGGAGAGAAAGGCCCCGAGCGGGACGTCGGCCACCATGCGCCGCGCCACCGCCGCCCCGAGGGCCTCGCGGAGCGCGCGGGCGAGCACGTCGAGGGGCTCGTCGCGCACCGGGGTGAAGCGCGGCGCCCACCAGCGGCGCGGGGTCACCGCCTCGCCGGGACGCACCGTTGCGAGGCACGCCGCGGGGAGCTTGCGCACGCCGACCACCGCGCTGCGCGGAGCGGGCACGTACTGGAGCGTGAGGTAGAGGTCCAGCGAGGGGAGGTCGGGGGTGGCGGGCTCGTCGGGGAAGGCCTCGAGCAGGGGGCGAAGCTCCGAGGAGAAGGCCAGTCCGCGGCGGGTCTCGCGGAGGTGCAGGGGCTTCTTGCCCGTGCGGTCGCGGGCGACGAGGAGGGTTCGTTGCTTCGCGTCCCAGAGGGCGAGGGCGAACATCCCCTGGAGCTTCGCGACGGCGTCGGGGCCGTGCTCTTCCCAGAGGTGCACGACGACCTCGGAGTCGCTGTGGGAGCGAAAGGTGTGCCCCTTCGCCCGGAGCTCCTCGCGCAGCGCGGCGAAGTTGTAGATCTCGCCGTTGACCACCACGCCCACGGTGCCGTCCTCGTTCAGGAGCGGCTGGCGGGCCTCGTCCGAGAGGTCGATGATCGAGAGTCGCCGGTGCCCCAGCGCGCCCGGCCCCGCGGACCAGAGCCCTTCGGCGTCGGGGCCGCGGTGCATCTGTGCGGCGTTCATTCGACGGACCGCGTCGAGGTCCGCCGGGCGGTTGGGGTCGACGTCGAGGAAGGCCGAGATGCCGCACATGCCCGCGCGGTACTACCCGCTGCGTCGCGGCGCGTCGAGCACGCGGGCGTAGAGGTCCTCGAAGCGCCGCACCATCGCCGCCACCCCGAAGCGCGCCTCGGCGTGCGCTCGCCCCGCCGCGCCCAGGTCGTGCAGGGCAACGTCGTCGCGCCGCAGCAGCGCGCCAAGGGCCGCGGCGAGGTCCTCGGGGGAGGGGGAGCGCGCCTCGGCGCCGTCGGTCCCGTCCCGCACCAGCGCGTCGGCGTTGGCCTCGCGGGTCACGAGGCAGGGCACGCCGCTGGCGAGCGACTCCACCACGGCGTTGCTCAAGCCCTCGAAGTGCGAAGGGACGGCGGTGAGGTCGGCCGCGGCGATCCACCGCTCGGGGTCCTGCACCGCGGGCACCAGCCGCACGAGGTCCCGCAGCCCGCGCAGGGCGATCTCCGCGCGAACCCGGCGACCGTAGAGCGGGAGGCTGTCGCGGCCGAGGAACACCACCTCCAGGCCCGCGGGCAGGGCGCCGTCGCGCCGCAGCAATGACAACGCGCCGAGCAGTCCGAGCTGGTTCTTCTCTGGCGAGATCCGCGCGGGCACGACCAGCACCCGTGTGCCTTGGAGCCCCAACGCGCGACGGGCCTCGGCGCGGGCCTCGGGCGTGACCGGGCGAAAGCGCGCGAGGTCGACCCCGTTCTCGATCACCGAGACGTCCTCCGGGGCGATGCGCGCGCGGTCGATCAGCTCGTCGCGAATGCCGCGCGAGTTCGTCACGTGGTGGTCGGCGCCGCGGCGCGCGAGGCGCTCTCCCAGTGCCTCGTCGAGCGGCATGCGGGGGCGGCGCACCGACGCGATCACCCGCGCCACGCCCGCGTCTCGCGCCGCGAAGCGCCCGGCGATGGACGCCCACGCGCGCCACACGTGCACCACGTCAGGCCGCAGCTCGCGCAGCGCGTCGCGCAGGCTACGCATCGACCCGGGCGTCGGGAACACCGGCGCGTGGATGCACCGGGTCTCCACCGCGCGGGCGGCGTCGTCGAAGTGCACCTTGTCTTCGCAGAGCACCAGCGACGCCTCGACCCGCGCGCGGTCGAAGCGCGTCAGCAGCTCCGAGAGCTGCCGCTCGGTGCCGCCCTGCTCCAGCGAGGGGGTGAACAGGGTGACCCGCATCGGCCGCGTCATCGCCACCACCGGACCCTTCGAAACTGCCGGTAATCCTGCGCCGGGCGGGCGGCGCAGCCTCGCACCACGCGGCGCCGCGAAGGGGCCTCGCCGCGGGCGAACACGAAGTACTCCAGCGTTCGGCTCCGCAGGTCGAGGCCGGCGTACACCGTGTCGCCGACGCGTAGCGCGCGGAGCTGCGCGTCGAGCTGGGTCTCGCCGAGGTTCGGGTCTCGCGCGATGCCCGCGTGGAGCGTCTCGCGGGGCACGCGGCCGCCCCCCGCGGCGTCTCCGCCCTCGACCACGCGGCGCCACAGCGGGCGGCCCTCGGTCCACAACGCGAAGGCGCGCTCGCCCTCGCGGCACGACGACGTGTCGGCCACGGGATGCCGACGCGCGACCTTCGGCGCCACCACCGCGAGGACGAGCAGCGCGGCGAAGAGCCACGCGGGCGCGCGCAGCGCCTCGCGGTGCGTCGACGGATCGGCGCCCGGGCCTCCGCGGTGCGCCGCGGCCATGCCTACGACGCACGCCACGCCCAGCGGGAACCCCGCGGCGAAGACCCGCACGCGGCCGTCGAGGAAGATCACCGGCACCGAGAGCGCGAGACCGATGGACGCGGCGAGGGACATCCGCAGCGCCGCGTCGTCGGGGCGCGCCCGCAGCGCGCAGCGGGTGAACCACGCGGCGGGCGTGAGGAGCGCCGCGAAGAGCGCCGTGGCGAGCGCGGGGCGGTCGTGGAGGCGACCCGCCGTGAGCGGGTCGATGATCATCGAGACGAGCTCGTAGACGTTGACCCAGAGGCCGCGAAGGAGATCCGCCGGGTGCGCGCGCATCGCCTCGAAGGCGCGGGCGTAGAGAAAGGCCGCGGCCTCGGGGTCGGTCATGCGCAGCACCTCGGGGTGACGCACATAGGCCTGATCCCACGGCACGCCGCCGTGC
>JBILLI010000010.1:0-28429 GCA_044376155.1 Polyangiales bacterium | reverse complement strand
ATCGTCGCGCCGGGCTCGATGAACTGTGACACCGCCCTCGGCGGGCTCCCCGACGTGAACCTCCCGGCCCTCACGGGTGGGCAGGTCGCCACCGTGGCCGCCGTCGGTCTGCTCGGCGCCATGGGCGACACGGCCTTCCGCGTCGTGCCCTTCATCGACGACCTCACCCCCGCGCCCATGACCAGCAAGGTGCGCGTGATCCACGCGGCGCCGGGCGTGCCCGCGGTGGACGTGGGCCTGCTCGACGCGATGAACACGTTCACCGGGATCTTCAACAACGTCTCCTTCCCCAACGCCGCGATGGTGGGGATGGGGAACTACCTCACCACCACGCAGCCCCTGCCCGGGGTGACCCTGGCGGTGCGCCCGGCGAACGCGAACATCCCCAACCGCGCGGGCTATCCCCTCGTGATCGATGGGGTGCAGTCCACCGCGGGGCAGATCATCACGGCCATCGCCGTCGGTCAGCTCGGCAACGACCAGTGGCCGCTCTCGGCGCTGGTGTGCGCCGACAATGCTCCGGCCATGGGCCTGCTCACGCCGTGTGCGTTGCTCCCGCAGCGCGCGTTCGTGCGCGTGGCGCACCTCGCGCCCGACGCCCCCGCGGTGGACTTCTGCATCCGCAACGGCTCCACGGGTGACTTCGTGGGCCCGGTGCTCCGCGCGAACAACATCGGCGGCGGCGCGGGCGCGTCGTTCCCCGCGCTCACGCAGTACCTCGCGGTGGCCCCCGGCGCGTACACCGTGCGCCTCGTGGCGCCCAACGCGATGAACTGCGCCGCGTCCCTCGCCGGCCTGCCCGACTACAACCTCCCGATGCTCCCCGCGGGCGCCCGCGCCACCGCGCTCGCCACCGGCCTCGTGGGCATGGGCACGCCGATGAACCAGGCGTTCAACGTGACCGCGATCCTCGACGGCAGCGCGCCGCCGCCCGCGGGGCAGATCAAGCTCCGCTTCTTCCACGGCGCGCCCGACGCGCCCGCGGTGGACGTGGGCGTGCTCGCCGGCGGGATGTTCTCCCCGGTGTTCGCGAACACCGCGTTCCGCGCGCTCTCGCAGCCGATGGGCGCCGAGGCGAACACGGGCTACCTCAGCATCGCGCCCCTCGCCAACGCGAACCTCCAGGTGCGCGTCGCGGGCATGTCCACCGTGGCGCTCGACCTCCCGGGCGTGAACCTCCCCGCCGACGCGCCCAACGGCCGCGCCATCTCGGTGTTCGCCATCGGCCGCCTCGCCGGCATGGGCAACGCCCGCCTCAGCGCCTTCGTCTGTCAGGACCGTCAGGCCGCCACCGCGGGCATCGCGCCCTGCGTCCGCGTGCCCGCGGCCCCCTGACCCTCACCGCCGACGGCTGCGGGACGCGAGCTCGTCCCGCAGCGCCTTCCACGCGCGCACCCGCGCTTCGTCCAACGCCCCCGCCCCCAACGCCTCGACCACCGCGCATCCCGGCTCGCGTTCGTGCGCGCAGTCGCGAAAGCGGCACCCGGTCGCCACCGCGGCGATGTCGTCGAAGACTCCGTCGACGTCGCGGTCATCGCCCCAGAGCCCGAGCTCGCGCATCCCCGGCGTGTCGACCAGGGCGGTGTGCCCGGGGGTCCAGAAGAGCTCACGGCGCGTGGTGGTGTGCTTGCCGCGGTCGTCGCGGGCGCGCACCGCCCCCGTCGCGCTCACGTCTTCGCCCATCAAGAAGTTCACCAGCGTGGACTTGCCCACGCCCGACGAGCCCACCAGCGCGAGGGTGCTGCCGGGCGCACAGATCCCTTGCAGCGCAGGGGTTTCGTAGCCGCTCACGACGTCCACGGGCAGCACCGCGACGCCCCGCGCGGCGGCCCGGGCCTCGGCCACGCGGGCCTCGCGCTCGGGGCACAGGGAGGCCTTGGTGAGCACCACCACGGGCTCGGCCTCGCTCTGCGCGGCGAGGGCGAGGTAGCGCTCCAGGCGCCGGAGGTTGAAGTCTTGATCGAGGCCCATGAGCAGCAGCACGCGATCGAGGTTCGCGGCCACGAGCTGCGGCGCGTCGCGCGTGCCCGCGGCCTTGCGCACGAAGCGGGTGAAGCGCGGGAGCACGGCGACGACGGTGCCCGCGGGATCCACCGCGACCCAGTCGCCGCTCACGGGCCAGAGCGACTCGCCGCGGTGGTCGCGTGTGCGGTGCAGCGACTTCGGCACACGCACGGTGCGCGCGCCGTCGACGCCGCGGGTCCACGCGAGGTCGGCCGCGGCGCGGAGCACCCGCGCGGGGGTGAGCGACGGGCGCGCGAGCGCGGCGAGGGCGTCGGCGTGCGACGCGCGGAATCCCAGGTGGGCGAGTTCCATGCGGAGGGCGCGGGATCTCTACCACGGAGGCTGAGAGGGCCGTGGTAGTTTGCCGCCATGTCGGAGTTCACGTCGGTCTCGGAGATGTTCCTCTTCCGCGTCGGTGACACGCCCTCTCGCGAGGCGTTTCAGTACCCCCGCGGCGAAACCTGGAAGTCGATGACGTGGAAGGAGGTGGGGGAGCAGGTCCGCGCCCTCGCCTCGGGGCTCCGCGCGCTGGGCCTGAAGGATGAGGAGCGGGTCGGCATCCTCTGCACCACCCGCGTCGAGTGGGTGATCGCCGACATCGCCGTGATGTGCGCGGCGGGCGCGACGACCACGGTCTACACCGCCACCCTCGCCGACGACTGCGCGTACATCCTCAACGACTCGCACTCGGTGATCATCTTCGTCGAGGACAAGAAGCAGCTCGAGAAGATCGCGAAGGTGCGCGCGCAGCTCCCGGCGCTGCACCACGTGGTGGTGATCGACGGCGACGGCGGCTACGACGGCTGGGCCCTCTCGTGGAGCGAGCTCCTGGAGAAGGGCCGCGCCCACGACGCCGCGAACCCCGACGACTACGAGCGCATCGCGCGGGCGGTGCGGGCCGACAGCCTCGCCACGCTGATCTACACCTCGGGCACCACGGGCAAGCCCAAGGGCGTCGAGCTCACCCACGCCAACTGGGTCTACGAGGGCGAGGCCATTCGCGAGCTCGGGCTGCTCAAGGAGGACGACACGCAGTACCTCTGGCTCCCCCTCGCGCACAGCTTCGGCAAGGTGCTGGAGTGCGCGCAGATTCGCATCGGGTTCAGCACCGGCATCGACGGGCGCGTCGACAAGATCCTCGACGGCATGGCCGCGGTGAAGCCCACCTTCGTGGCCGCGGTGCCCAGGATCTTCGAGAAGGTCCACGCCAAGGTCGTCGGCGGCGCGAAGGACGCGGGCGGGCTCAAATGGACGGCCTTTCAGTGGGCCGTGGGCGTCGGCCGCGAGGCGTCGAAGGTGATTCAGGGCGGCGGCAAGCTCACGGGCTTTCTGGAGTTCAAGTACGACCTCGCGACGCGGCTGGTGTTCTCCAAGCTCCACGCGCGCTTCGGCGGGCGGCTGAAGTACTTCGTGTCGGGCAGCGCGCCGCTCTCGCGCGAGGTCGCGGAGTTCTTTCACGCCGCGGGGGTGATCATCCTCGAGGGCTACGGGCTCACCGAGTCGAGCGCCGCGACCTTCGTGAACCGCCCGGGGAACTACCGCCTGGGCACCGTGGGCCTGCCGATGCCCGGCACCACCGTGAAGATCGCCGACGACGGGGAGATCCTGTTGAAGGGCCCGGGGATCATGCGGGGCTACCACCACCTCTCCGAGCAGACCGCCGAGTCGCTCGACGGCGACGGGTACCTGCACACGGGCGACATCGGCCAGGTCGAAGACGGGGGCTTCTTGCGCATCACCGACCGCAAGAAGGAGCTCATCAAGACCAGCGGCGGAAAGTACGTCGCGCCGACGAACCTCGAGGGTCGCCTCAAGGCCCTGTCGCCCATGCTGTCGCAGGTGCTGGTGCACGGCAACAACCGGAACTTCTGCACCGCGCTGGTGACCCTCGACCCCGACGCGGTGAAGAGCTGGGCGGCGGCGCAGGGCATCGCCGAGACCGACCCCGCGCGGCTCGCCGAGCACGCCGCGGTGCGCGCGTCGATCCAGGCGGCGCTCGATCAGCTCAACGCCACGCTGGCGCGCTACGAGACCATCAAGAAGTTCGCGGTACTCCCCGCGGATTTCTCGGTCGACACGGGCGAGCTCACGCCGTCGCTGAAGATGAAGCGCAAGGAGATCGAGCGGCGCAACCAGGACGTGCTCGACGGGTTCTACGCGGGCGACAAGGGCGCCGCGGACTGATCAGCGCGCCATCGCGAGGCGCGCGCCGGACATCACCGGCGCCGCCATCGGGCGATCGGCGCGGCGCTCGAAGAGCTGCATCTCCCCGAGGAGCTCGTGCTCGCGCCAGCCGCTGGGCTCGAGCCCTGCGCGCTGGATGATCTTCACCGACGCGGTGTGCCAGGTGAACGTCGCCGCGGCGACCGCGTGCACCCCGGGCTGCGCGAGGGCCCACTCCACCGCCGCGCAGGTCGCCTCGGAGCCGTAGCCCCGGCCCTGCGAGCCCTGCTCGACGCCGTAGCCCACCTCCACCACGCCGTCGTCGTCGGGCGCGCCGTGGAACACCACGCTGCCCACCACCCGGCGCTCCCCTTCGCCCGGTCGCGAGATCATCAGCCGGTCGCCCCACAGCCGCTTCGCCGGGTTCGCGCGGATGCACGCGAGGTCGGCGCTGAACGCCCGCTCGACCAGCGAGCGACCGGGCCATTTCTCGGGCACGCGCGCGTCGACGAGGGACTCCAGCGCCTCGCGGTCGTTGCGAAACACCGCCTCCACCACCGCCAGGGTGATCGGCACCAGCTCGAGTCGTTCGGTGATCAGGACCGTCATGCTTCGCCCCCCTGTCGCAGGGATCTCTCCCTCGCACCTACGCCGGTTCGTCGCCCGAGGCAAGCGCGTGACGGATGGCGCGGCGCGTCGAAAGCGCTGTAACGCAGCGCGTTTCGCGCACACCGCGGAGCGTCAGTCGGCGTCGGCGAGGAGGGACGAGATGTGCGAGGCGCGCTCGTCGGAGAGGTGCAGGGCCGACTGCAAGGCCTCGAGGAACTCCTGCTCCTCGTCGCCGACCTCGCCGTCGTAGAGGATGAAGAGGGTCGCGAGGGCGAAGCACTCCTCGCGGGTGCGCTCGTCGGTGCCGATGGCCTCGGCGATGGCCTTCACGCGCTCGCCGATGCCGTCTTCGGCGATGCGGGTGACGATCTCTTCGATCATGGGTCCGATGCTGTGTCGGTCGAGGTGATCGAAGCCCGGAGTCGCGAGGATCTGCAGCGCGAGGGAGTCGAGCTCGCCGGGCTCGAGCATCCCGTCGATGCAGGCCGCGATGATCATCGTCTCGACGAGCGCCGCGAGGGCCTGCTGCGAAGGCTGCTTGCGCGCCGACTGCGCCGCCATGGACGCGTACTGCTTGTGCTTGTGCTGAAACTTCGCCATGGCCGTGGCCCTCGCTTGTTGGTGGGGCGACGACGATACACCAATCCGCCCCGGCGTCGGCAGCGGCGCGTGGAGGGAGGACGGGGTTCCCCCGGCGCACGGTTCCCGGTAGTGAACCCGCGATGCTGTCACCCGATGTTCTCGCCCGCGCCACGCTGCGGGTCGGTGATCACACGCTGGCGGGCGACGCGCTGCTGCGCCGCGCCCGCGCGCACCTCGGCGCGCTCCATGACCTCGGGGTGACGGCGGGGGCCCGGGTGGGGGTGTGGGCCGACGGCTCCGTCGCCTCCGCGGTGGCCCTGGTGGCGCACGCCCTCGGCGATGTGGTGTCGGTGCCGCTGAACCCCCACGCGGGCCCGAAGGAGCTCGCGCACATCGTCGCCGACGCGGCGCCGATGCTGGTCGTGGGCGACGTTCCCGACGGGCGCGTGGGCGTTGCCGTGGTGGCGCTCGGCGAGGGTCCGCTGGCGACGCTGCGCGACCTCGACGACGACCCCCGCCCCGCGCTGGTGCTGTACACCTCCGGCACGACGGGCGCGCCCAAGGGCGCGGTGCTCACCCGCGCGAACGTCGCCTCCAACCTCGACGCCCTCGCCCGCGCCTGGGACTGGACCGCCGACGACGCGCTGGTCCACGCGCTGCCGCTCTTTCACGTGCACGGCCTCGCGCTGGGCCTCTTCGGCCCGCTGCGCCGCGGCGGGCGCGTGCGGGTGCTGCCGCGCTTCGACCCCGACCTCCTCGCCGACGCCCTCGCCGACGGCACGATGCTCTTCGCGGTGCCCACGATGTACCACCGCCTCGCCGAGCGCCTCGACCACGCCCCCGCCCTGGCCACCGCCCTCGCCCGCGCGCGCCTGCTCGTCTCGGGCTCGGCGCCGTTGCCCGTGCGCGAGCACGCCCGCCTCCGCGCTCACACCGGTCGCGGTGTGGTGGAGCGCTACGGCCTCACCGAGACGCTGATCAACACCTCCGTGCGCGCCCGCGACGGCGCGCGTCCCGGCACCGTGGGCGCGGCCCTCGACGGCATCGAGGTACGCCTGGTCGACGACCGCCGTGCGACCCTCGATGTCGCCGACGACGCCACCCTCGGAGAGGTCGCGGTGCGCGGGCCCAATGTGTTCGCGGGGTACCTCCACCGGCCCGACGCCACGGCCGCCGCGCGCGACGACGACGGCTGGTTCTACACCGGCGACCTCGCCACCCGCGCGCCCGACGGCGCCGTGCGCATCGTCGGCCGCCGCGCCACGGACCTCATCAAGACCGGCGGCTACAAGGTCGGCGCGGGCGAGGTCGAGGCCGCCCTGCTGGAGCACCCCGCGGTGCGCGAGGCCGCGGTGCGGGGCGTGGCCGACGACGACCTCGGCGAGCGCATCGAGGCGTGGGTGGTGCTTCGCCCGGAGGTCCCGTGCGCGCCGGCGTCGCTGAGCGAGCACGTGGCCTCGCTGATCGCGTGGCACAAGCGCCCGCGGGCGGTCCACGCGGTGGAGTCGCTGCCGCGCAACGCGATGGGCAAGGTGCTGAAGACGCGCCTGGAGACTCCGTGACGCGGCTCTCGGCGCGCACCGCGTGGCCGCGGGTGCCCAACGCCCTCGCCGAGGCCGTCACCGCGCGGCGCGCGCAGGGCCTTCGCACCCTCGACCTCACGGCGTCGAACCCCACCGCGGTGTTCCCGCAACTCCCGCACGACGACGTCCTCGCGGGCCTCGGTGATCCCCTGGGGCGCGCGTATCTCCCTGAGCCGCAAGGGCTTCTCTCCGCCCGCGAGGCGGTGGCAGCGTACTACGCCGCGCGCGGCGCGAGCGTCGACCCCGCGCAGGTGGTGCTCACGGCGAGCACCAGCGAGGGCTACGGCTGGCTGTTCAAGCTCCTCTGCGACCCCGGGGATCGGGTGCTCGTGGGGCGCCCGGGATATCCCCTCTTCGACGACCTCGCGCGGCTCGAAGGCGTGACCCTGGCCCCCGTCCCGCTGCGGCGCGAGGCCCACTGGGGGATCGACCTCGACGCGCTCGACGACGCGGTGGATCCGCGCACGCGGGCGCTGAGCGTCGTGCACCCGAACAACCCCACGGGGCACTTCGTGAGCGACGACGACCGCGCGTCGCTGCTCGCGCGCTGCGCCGCGCGGGGCCTGGCGCTCATCGTCGACGAGGTCTTTCTCGACTTCGGGTGGGACGCGCCGACGACGCGGGCCCGCACCTTCGCCGGCGAGGTCGACGCGCTGACCTTCACCCTCAGCGGCCTCAGCAAGGTCTGCGCGGCGCCTCAGGTGAAGCTCGGGTGGATCGTGGTCAGCGGCCCTCGCGCGCAGCGGGACGAGGCCCTGGCCCGGCTGGAGCTCATCGCCGACTGCTACCTCTCCGTGAGCACCGCGGCGCAGCGCGCGACGGCGCGGCTCCTGGCGCGGTCCGCGGAGACCCGCGAGGTGCTCCTGCGTCGCGTGCGCGAGAACCGCGCGACGCTGCGGGGCGCGCTGCACCCGGGGTCGTGCATCACCCTGGGCCCCGCGGAGGCCGGCTGGTACGCCACCGCGCGCCTCCCCCGCACGCGATCGGAGCAGGATTGGGCGCTGGACCTCTTGCGCGCCGGCGCGCTCGCGCAGCCCGGATGGTTCTACGAGTTCGAAGACGAGGCGTGGCTCGTGCTGAGCCTGCTCACCCCCGCGGAGGACTTCGCCGAAGGCCTCGCCGCGCTCACCCGGCTGGCCGACGGCGCGTGAGGATCACTCCAGCTCACCCACGACCGCCATCGGCTGGCTCTGGATCTCCCCCGAGACCATCACCCCGACGCGGTTGAAGGTCGACAGGTCGCCATCCCCATCGAGGTCGCCGTGCGCCGACGCCGTGAACCCCGCGGTGTTGCCCGGCGACTCGTACTGAAAGTAGTGCGACCCCTCCATCGCGAAGCCCAGTTCGGTCCACTCCACGATACCGGCCCAGACCGCGATGTTCGCGGGGTATTTGCCCGAGTTCGGCGCCCGCGACGGGGTCGCCGGGGCGTTGACGAAACGGCCGCTCACCGACCGATCATGGATCTCGTTGTTGTACGTGACCTGCGCCGCGAAGATCCGCTGGATGTTCGTGACCGCCTCGGTCGTGCGCGAGCGCCGCACGTACCGATTGAAGGCGGGCAGGGCGATCGCCGACAGCACCCCAAGGATCACCACCACGATCATCAGCTCCACCAGCGTGAACCCCCCCGCTGTGATTCGCTTTCGCATGACTCATCTCCTCCGCGACGTACCTGGCCCGCTTTCGTGAGCAAGAACGGCGCCACCGTCACCGATGGGGCGCGACGCCGCGCGGTCTCCCGCATCAGGGACCGCTTCGTGCCCAATCTCGGCGATGCGCGGCCCCACATGGACGGGTTGCGCGGGGTCGGAGTGACGTCTTTTGTCACCGCCCGTGAAGAACATGCCCACGTGCGCGCTGCGGGGCGGAGGTCTGCCGCGTCAGGGGGGCGGCGCGCGCAGGACGTGCAGGGTCCAGCGGTCGTGGTCGCGAAAGGGCGCGATGTACACGGTGGGCCCCAGCGCCGGGCACTGCTCGTCGAAGGCGACGTTCTCTCGCTCGGGCAGGTCGCGCACGGTGCCGTCGCGCTGAATCGCCTGCACCTGCGGGCGGTAGCCGAAGCGGCGGCGCACCAGCGCGATGCCCGCGCACGGTTCTCCCAGGCGGCCGCGGTGCACCACCGCGAGCACGCGGCGAACATCGTTGAACCCGAGGTCGGTCACGGGGTCGTGCACGGCGGGCGAGAGGTCGGCGCGGACGCCGGCGCGCACCGACGCGAAGTTGATGGGCAGCCCGGTGGTCCAGGGGACGCCCGGGACCGCCGTGGGATCGACCCGTGGATTCACCTGCGGGTTGTCGTTCGCGACCGATGCGCGGATGAGCGCCGCGTAGGTCTCCGCGTCGGCGGGCAGGAGGCGCGCGGCGCCGAGCGAGATCGGGATCCCGCCTTCACGACGGCGCGCGAGGGGCAGCACGCTCTCCGCGAGGCGCGCCGCGAGGTCATCGCCCAAACCCTCAAGGGACTCCGCGCGGAGCCTGCCCCGCCTGAGCCCCGCGGGTCCGCCGACCGTCGACCAGGGTCCGCGGTACACCGCCCAGCGCAGCGTGTGCTCGACCGCGAGGCGAGACCCGCTGCTCACGGCCTCCCCCGTGACGACCGCGACCCGGGTCACGGCCTCACGCTCGCACCACTGCACGTGGGCGAGCACGCCGCCGCCGGTGCCGCCGATGGCCATCGCGTCGTGCGCGATCACGTCTCGCGCGCGGGCCTCTCCCTGAATCGCCGCCTGCTGCACGCGCACGCGCCCCTCGCTCGCGGCGAGCAGCGCCACGCACTCCCCCGCCCGAAACCGCAGCGGCATGGACCACGCGCCCGCGGTCCCGTGCAGCGAAAGCGCCGCGGTGCCCTGCTCCGCGAGGCTCATCCCGAGGGCGCGCGCGACCTCGCCCTCGACGCGCAGGGCGCGTTGCACCACGGGGGCCGCGATGATCCCGCCCGACTCCTCCCACCTGCGGGGCGCGGCGCCTGCGGCCACGACCATCGCGGCGATCGCTCCGAGCGTCGCGCTGATCATCACGCCGAGCGTACGGACCATCTCGGGATGCTCGCACGATGGGCGAGTCGCCGCACCTCCGTTGGCCGATGGTAGTCTCTCCCCGTCATGGCACGCCCGCGTCGGCACACCCTCGCGCTCGCGCTCGCCCTGCTCGTGACGGCCGCCGGCGCGCAGCACACGGGCGGGCGCGTCGGCGGCTCGCAGTGGGGCAGCGCGCCGCCCGCGAATGGGGTCCCCGCACCGAGCCCCGCGTTCGCACCAACGCCACCGCCAACGCCACCGCCAACGCCAACGCCATCCACGGAGACGCCCAGCGCGCAGCCCCCTGCGGTCATCGCGCCACCGCCGGTTCGCATCCCGGTGCATGCCGTCCCCCGGGGCACGCCCTCACCGGGCGTGGAGTCTCTGCGCGCGAGAGACCGCGTGGCCGACGACGCCGAGCGGCAGGCGGCGTCGCCCTCGTGGTCCGGAGGGGAGACGCGGGGGCCCATGCGATGGAGCTGGGGCGCCTTCGCGGGGGGGCTGGTCTTCGCCATCGGGGTCGCGTTCACCCTCGCGGCCACGCAGCGGCGAGCGCGGGGTGGACGGGGCGAGCGACCGACCGGTGCGACGCCGCCTCGACCGCTCTCGCAACCTCCGGGAGACCACGCCGGCGTCGAGATCCGCGCGGTCTCGCTGGCCTACGACGCGCGCGCCCGGGCGGCGCTGCAACAGCAGCTCGACGCCCTCGCAGCCCGCGCAGACCTCAGCGCCCCATCGGGCCTCTTCAGCCTCGGCACCGCCGCGCGAGACCTCCTCGCCAGCGCACACGGCGCCGCGTGCATGGGCGCGTTCCAGTGCCTCCCCTGTGACCCGAGCGTCGCGCAGGCGCGCTTTCAACAGCTCGCCGACCGCGCCCGGGGTCGATACACCATCGAGACCGTGAACCACGCGCGGCGCGTGGCCGGCCCCGCGGTGGCGCCCCGGGCCGAGGAGGGCGCGGGCCTCGTGGTGGTCACCCTCCTGGTGGCCGTGCGCGGCGCGCTGCCCGACCTCCCCTCGGCGATGGACCTCCCCTCCCTCATGAGCGCGTTGCACGGCGCGCTCCCCGCGCGGCCCGATCGCCTCCTCGCGCTGGAGATCATCTGGTCTCCCGCCGAGGACCGCGACCGGATGTCCTCCGCCGAGCTCGTGGTGCTCTACCCCGAGCTGCTCACGCTCGATCCGCGGGCGGCCCTCGGGCGCAGGGTGTGCGCGCACTGCCGCGCAGTGTTCGCCCGCGAGCTCGGCCGCTGCCCCGCCTGCGGCGCCGCGTGAGGGTCAGAGCCCGCCGCTGATCTCGGTCGTGAGCGGAGGCAGCGCCCGGGGGAGCACCGTGCCGTGCAGCGCCGGCGCGTGGCCCAGGGCCCCCACGGCAAAGGCCTCGAGGGCGGCTCGGGTGCGATCGAGAGACTCGCGGGCGACCGCGTCGATCTCGGTGCGCACGCGCAGCACCACGCGGCCGTCGCCGTCGAGGGCCCATCCGCCGACGATCTCTCCCCGCACCATCACCACCGGCCCGGGGCCGAGGTGACGCATCTGCGCCGCGCGGGCCACCGTGGCCTCGGCCCAGCGCGAGAGCGACGGGTTCGCGTCGGTCAGCGGGTCACGCAGGCCCAGCAGCGCGACCTCGTCGGCCTCCCACGGCGAGGGCTCGTCGCCCTCGGGCGAGAGCATCGTCTCTTCGTCGACCCGCGACGCCCGCAGCCCCAGGGACTTCAGCGCCGCCGTGGCCCGCCCCGCGGCGATGCCAAAGGCCGCGGCGAACTCCTTCGCCGTCGCGGGGCCGTGGGCGCTGAACCAACGCGCGGCGACGAGGTCGACGGACTCGGCCGCGTTGGGTGTGACCCGGGGGTGCGCGTCGATGCCGTAGACGTACGTCTCGCCGTCGACGCGACCCGAGGACGGTGCACGGGACACCTCGCCGACGCACCACATCCCGCGCAGCACGAGCCCCGCGAGGGTCACCGCGCCGGCCCGTTGCCCCGGGGTGCCCAGGGAGCGCGTGAGCGCCGGGGGCAACAGGGTGCGGAGCTCTTCCGCGCGACGCGGCGACGCGAGGGCCTCGCGCAGGGCGTCGCGGGCGCCGAGGAGATCTCGGGCGGTGAGGGCGCAGGCCGAGGCCACACGGGCCTCGCGGGCGGCGTGGTCGGCCACCGCGAAGGAGCGCAGCAGGGGGGCATCGGCCGTCGCGCAGAGCCAGAGCATCCCGCGGGGGCCGGGCACCGCCGCCAGCTCGCCGCGCGCGAGCCAGGCCGCGTCGAGCTCCTCGCGACGGCTGATCAGCCCGCGCGCGAAGAGCGCCAGGGTCGCGCAGGCGCCCACGGGCATGGGCACCCCCACCAGGGCGGAGAGCGCCTCGACCAGCGGCCTGCGGAGGGCGCCTCGACGGAGCCCCTGCCGCGTGAGCCGCTCACGCCGGACCCGGTCGATTGTCATCGCGCCGTCGCTCATCGCAGAGGAACCGTAGCACACGCCCCCTCGGGCACCGGCCGCTCGCATCGGCGTACGCTGTCGATGTTCGCGACGCTCCGGCGGTGCCGGGGTGGAGTAGACTGCGCGCTCCCCGCGCGCGGCGCGCGGCGAGAGGATGCGAGATCCACGATGACGACACGACGCACGCGCCGAGGGGGCGCGGCACCCACCCTGGGCGCGGCGATGGCCGCGTTCGCGATGTCCTGCACCAGCACGGGCGGGATTCAGCCCCGCTTCACGGCGGTGCACAACACCCTGGCGTCGCTGAACATCGCGCAGCTCGGGAGCCTGTCTGAAGGGTCACTGAGCGAGGGCGGACGGGTGCAGTTCCCGCTGGAGCTCCAGGCCCGCTGTTACACCTTTGTGGGCTTCGGCGGCGACGGGGCGCGCGACGTCGACCTCGAGGTGCTCGACGGCAACAACGCCCGCGTGGCGGGCGACACCACCCACGGCCCGCAGGCGGCCGCGACCTTCTGCGCGCGCACCGCCGGGCGCTACGCCCTCGCGCTGCGCATGACCGCGGGCGCGGGGAGCTACCTCATCGGCCGCTGGGAGGGCTCGGCCCCCGCGGGCTTCGCGGGCGGCGCGGCGGGCGGCGGGGGCGTGGGCACCTGCGCCACGGCGATCCCGATCACCCCGGGGCAGACCGTGCAGGGCAACACCGCCGAGGGCGGGAGCAACCAGAACGGCTCCTGCGTCGGTGGTGAAGAGGGCCCCGGCTCGCCGGAGATCGTCTACTCGTTCACCCTCGAACGACGTCAGCTGGTCACGGTGACCATGGAGACCACCGGGAACTTCGACGGCGCGCTCTACCTCCGCGCGGCCTGCGAAGAGGGCGAGAGCGAGGTCGTGTGCAACGACGACGACGGCGACACCAGCCACTCGCGCCTCTCGGCCCCCCTCGACCCGGGGACCTACTACATCTTCGCCGACGGCTTCGGCCGCAACCGCGGGCGCTTCTCGCTCACCCTGCAGGCCGCCGACGTGCCCTCCACCGCGGAGGTCTGTCAGAACGCCACGGCCCTGCCGCCGAACACCCCCGTCACGGGCCAGCTAACGAACCAGGACCACGACATCTTTCACGCCCGCTGCGGCGGCAACGCGCGCGGACCCGAGCGGGTGTACTCCCTCGCGGTGCCGCGGGAGTCGCGCCTGCAGCTCCACGCCGAGAGCGACTTCGACGCGGTGATCCACGTGCGCCGCGCGTGCGCCGACGCGAACAGCGAGCTCGCGTGCAACGACGACGCGGAGGACATCCAGCACGCGCGGCTCAACACCGTGCTGCAAGAGGGCACCTACTACGTCTTCGCCGACGGCTTTCACGCCAACGCCGCGGGCAACTACACCCTCGAGGCCGACCTCGCGCCCATCGCGGGCGGGAGCACCCCGGGTGACACCTGCGCCGACGCCGTTCCCCTCACCCCGGGCACCGCGGTGGAGGGCAACACCCTGCAGGCCCACGACGACCTCGCCTCGCCCTGCGGCGCGCCGCAGGAGGGCTACGACGTGGTCTACCGCCTCGAGGTCCCCAACCGCGCCCGAGCCCGCGTGTGGTTCGAGCAGTCGGACCTCGGGCAGCAGGGCACCATCACCGTGGTGCGCGACTGCGCGCAGATCGCCAACGCGCGCGAGCAGTGCCGCGCGGGCGCGGTGGGCGAGCAGGGCGCGTTCGACCAGGTGCTCGACGCGGGCACGTACTTCGTGGTGGTCGACAGCGCGCAGCCCCGGGCCTTCGGGCGCTTTCGCCTGAACGCGCGGCTCGAAGACGCCGCGGTGGTGGAGCGCCTCTGCCGCACCGCGCCGCTGCTCGTCTCCGGCCGCGCCGTCACCGGCACCACCAACGGCGAGGACCGCTTTCAGGCCTCCTGCGCCGGCGGCGCGCGCAGCGCCGAGAACCTCTACCGCCTGCGGGTGCTGCGTCGCTCCGCGGTGCGCATCGCGGTGGAGTCCACGTCGCAGGGCTACGACCCGGCGATCTATCTCCGTCAGACCTGCGCCACGGCGAGCACCGAGCGCGCCTGCAACGATGACGCCGGCGACACCCGCCACTCGCTCATCGAGACGACCCTGGAGCCCGGGACCTACACCGTCTTCGTCGACGGGTTCTCCCAGAACAACCACGGGTCGTACTCCCTCACCGCCACCGTCACCCCCCAGTGATGGGGAAGCGCATCGCCGCGAGCTGCTCGTAGAGCGCGCGGCGACGCGTGACCTCCGTTCGCGCAAGCGCGAGCAGGGCCTGGTGCCGCGCCGGGTCCTCGCGCGCGATCACCGAGAAGCGCCCCTCGCGCATCATGAAGGCCTCGAGGTCCTCGGTGGGCGCGGGCGCGTCGAGGTGCAGCGGCGCCTCGCCCAGCGGGATCTTCGCGGGATCAAAGCGGTACAGCGGCCACACCCCCGCGGCCACCGCGTCGCGCTGCTCGTCGAGCCCGTGCACCAGCTCAAATCCATGCGCCACGCAGTGCGCCCGGGCGATGATCAGCGACGGGCCGTGCCAGCGCTCGGCCTCGACGAAGGCCTTCACGGTCTGCGCGTCCTTCGCGCCGAGGGCGACGCTGGCGACGTACACGTGACCGTAGGTCATCGCCTGGAGCCCGAGGTCCTTCTTGCCGAGGGCGCGCCCGTGGCTGGCGAAGCGCGCGGCGGCGCCCAGGGGCGTGGCCTTCGACTGCTGCCCGCCCGTGTTGCTGTAGACCTCCGTGTCGAGCACCAGCACGTTCACATCGGCGCCCGACGCGAGCACGTGGTCGAGCCCGCCGAAGCCAATGTCGTAGGCCCAGCCGTCGCCGCCGACGATCCACACGCTGCGCGGCACGAGGTCGTCGAGCACGTCTTCGAGCCGTCGCGCGTCGGGGTGACTCACCGCCGCGAGGGCCGCGCGCAGGGTCGTCACCCGCGCGCGCTGGGCGGCGATGGCCTCGTCGTCGCGCCCGCGCTCGGTGAGGGTGGCGTCGACCACCGCGCCGTCGAGCGCGCCGCGCAGACCGCGCAGGAGGTTCTCCGCGAGGGTGTGCCGGGCGTCGAGGGCGAGGCGCATCCCGAGGCCGAACTCGGCGTTGTCTTCGAAGAGCGAGTTGGCCCACGCCGGTCCGCGGCCGTCGGCGCCCGCGGTCCACGGGGTGGTGGGGAGGTTCGCGCCGAAGATCGACGAGCACCCCGTGGCGTTGGCCACGAGCATGCGATCGCCGAAGAGCTGGGTCATGAGCTTGAGGTAGGGGGTCTCGCCGCAGCCCGCGCACGCGGTGCTGAACTGAAAGTAGGGCTCCAGCAGCTGCGAGTTCTTCACGTCGAGGCGCACCCGCGGGCGGGGGTGGGCCGGGAGGGCGGCCGCCCAGTCCCACTTCGGTCGCTCGATCTCCTTGCGCCCCAACGCATCTTGCATGGTGAGGGCGCGGTGGGAAGGGTCGACCTTGTCGTGCGCGGGGCAGGCCTCGACGCAGAGTCCGCAGCCCGTGCAGTCGTCGGGCGCGATCTGGACGACGTAGCGGTCGCCGCGCTGGTCACCCTTCCAGGGCATCGTGACCGTGCCAATGGGGGCGCCTTCGAGGTGGGCGGGCTCGAAGGTGATCGTGCGCACCGCGGCGTGCGGGCACACCAGCGAGCACTTGTTGCACTGGATGCAGAGCTCCGCGTCCCACACCGGGAGCTCGGTGGCGAGGCTGCGCTTGTCGTAGCGCGAGGTGCCCACAGGCCAGGTGCCGTCGACGGGGAACGCGCTCACCGGGAGAGACTCTCCGCGGCCCTCGAGGAGCGCGGCGGTGACCCGGCGCACGAAGTCGGGCGCGTGCTCGGGAACCCGAGGCGGGGGCTCGTGGACCGGGCCGAGGTCCGCGGGCAGGGGCACCTCGAAGAGCGCGTCGAAGGCCCGGGACACGGCCGTGAGGTTCTTCTCGACCACCGCGGGGCCCTTGCGCGAGAAGCGCTTCGCGATGGAGGCGGCGAGGGTGTCGCGCATGCGCGCGGGCGAGAGGTCGGAGAGCGCGCGCAGGAGCAGCGCCTCCATCACCGTGCCGAGGTGGTGGCCGAGACCGCACTCCTCGGCGACCCGCGCGGCGTCGATCACGTGCAGTCGCAGCTTGCGCGCGAGGGCCACGCGGCGGAGGGCGACGGGGAGTCGGTCCCAGACCTCGTGCGGGGCCCACGGGGCGTTGACGATGAGCGTGGCGCCGTCGTCGCAGAGCTCGCGGAGCTCGATGCGGTCGAGGAGCTGCGGTTGATGGCACGCGACGTACCGCGCGCGGGTCACGAGGTAGGGCGCGTGGATCGGGCGCGGGGCCGAGCGCAGGTGCGAGACCGTGACCGCGCCGGCCTTGCGGGAGTCGTACTCGAAGTGCCCCTGCACGAAGGCCCCGGCCTCGTCGCCGAGGATCTTCAGCACGGATTTGCACGCCCCCACGGAGCCGTCAGAGCCGAGGCCCACCACCACGGCGCCGTGGGTGTCGTCGGGCTCCACGCGCAGGGTGCGGTCCCAGGGGAGCGAACGGCGGGTGACGTCGTCGACGATGCCGAGCGTGCGGTCGTGGCGGGGACGCTCCCGGCGGAGCTCGTCGAGGGCGGCCTGGATCATCCCGGGGGTGACGTCCTTGGAGCCGAGGCCGTAGCGCACGCCGATGACCTTCGGCGGGGTCGCGAAGGGGCTCTCGCCGTCGTCGGTCACCCGGTCGAGGGCGGCGCGCACGTCGAGGTAGAGCGGCTCGCCCGGGGCGCCGGGCTCCTTGGTGCGGTCGAGCACCACGATGGACCGCACGGTGCGCGGGATCACCGCGATGAATGCGGCGACGTCGAAGGGGCGGTAGAGGGTGACCTTCACCGATCCCACGCGCTCCCCCTTCGCCGCGAGGTGGGTCACGGTCTCGGCGGCGGTCTCGGTGGCTGAGCCCATGAGCACCACCACGCGCTCGGCCTCGGGGTGACCCGTGTACGAGAAGGGGCGGTACGCCCGGCCGGTGCGCGCGGCGAGCTCGCCCATCACCTCGCGCACCGCGTCGGCGCAGTGGTCGTAGAAGGGGTTGGCGGCCTCCCGGGCCTGAAAGAAGGTGTCGGGGTTCTGCGCGGTGCCGCGGATCACAGGGTGGTCGGGCGAGAGGGCGCGCGCGCGGTGGGCGCGGATCATCCCCGGGTCCATGAGCGCGCGGAGGTCGTCGTCGGGCAGGGCGGTGATGCGCGCGAGCTCGTGGCTGGTGCGAAACCCGTCGAAGAAGTGCAGGAAGGGCACGCGCGCGCGGAGGGTGGCGGCGTGGGCCACGGCGGCGAGGTCCTGGGCCTCTTGCACCGAGGCGGCGCAGAGCATCGCCGCGCCGACACCCCGGCAGGCCATCACGTCGGAGTGGTCGCAGAAGATCGACAGCGCGTGCGTCGCCACGGTGCGCGCGGCGACGTGGAGCACGAAGGGCGTGAGCTCCCCGGCGATCTTGAAGAGGTCGGGGATCATCAGCAGCAGTCCCTGCGAGGCCGTGAAGCTCGTCGCGAGGGAGCCCGCCTGCAGCGCGCCGTGCAGCGCCCCCGCGGCTCCCGCCTCGGACTGCATCTCCACCACCCGCGGGACCTCCCCCCAGAGGTTCCCCCGCGCGTCACCCGCCCACTCGTCGCAGTGCTCCCCCATCGGCGACGCCGGGGTGATGGGATAAATCGCGATCACCTCGCTCGCGCGATACGCCACCGAGGCCGCGGCCTCGTTCCCGTCCACCGTGATGTGCGCCATGCGCCCGGTGGTGCAAACGTGTGACCACCCGCGACGCGCCGCACATCAAGGCGCACCGCCGTGAACTCAGTGCGTCTCGCCGCGAACGACGTGCACCGACGCGAGGCGCGGGAGCGTCGCGAAGACCTCGGACCAATGGTCGCGGGTCGTCGGCGCGAGGGCGAGGAAGGTCTCGCTGCCCGGGGTGACCTCGGTGAGCCCCGCGTCGCGCACCACGGCCACGGGCTCGGCGTTCTTCAGCGCGCTCCACGCGTGAGGGTCGGCGCCGCGCAGCACACACGGCAGGCCCGCGGCGCGCCAGCGGGCGAAGGCTTCGGGGTCTTTGTGCTCGAAGAGTCCGCAGGCGTGCAAGGAGGCGTGGGCGACCTGCGCGAGGGACTTTCCCGCGCTCATGACCACCCCCTCGTTGCGCACGAGGCGCATCGCGGCATCGGCCGTCTCGTCACCCGGGTCGTCGGCGAAGTCACCCGTGGTGAAGGCCTGGAGGTTCACCAGGAGCTTGTCTCGCTGGGACTTCGTGCGCGGCGGGAGCGCGCAGAGCACCGGGCCCCCGCGGGCGTGGCCGAGGCCCTGGTCGTAGCCCTGGAGCTTCGCCCAATCCTTCTCGCTGGCGCGCAGACACACCTTGCGGAAGGAGCGCGTGAGCCACGCGTCGAAGCCCTCGCGCCACGCGGGGTGATCGCGCCACTGGTCCACGCAGCGCACCGCGGCGGTGGCGCTGGCGGCGAGGAGCTCCCCGAGGGAGGGCAGGCGCTCGCGGCGGACTACGAGGTACATCACCCACGGGTCCTCCTGCTCGCTCCGCGCGCGCACGGCCTCGGGGTCATCGTGGGGGTTGCGCGCCTCGCTCATGGCGCGGGGAGTCTGGTGCATTCACGGGCGCGGTCAACGCCGTTGCTGAGCATCCCGGGTGGGAGGGTAGAGTCGCGCCATGAGCGCCGACGCCCCGTCCGAGACCGCGGCCCCCACCGAGCTCCCGAACCTCGCCGACGTGGCCCCCGAGGACCGCGACCGCGTGTGGTTCGAGCGCTACTACGCCGGCGACCACGCGCCGCAGCTCACCGTGCGCGCGGTGGTGATGGGCGGCGTGCTCGGGATGCTCATGTCGGTGAGCAACCTGTACACCACGCTGAAGCTCGGCTGGGCCTTCGGCGTGGCCATCACCGCGTGTGTGCTCTCGTACGCGATCTGGAACGTCTTCATCGCCCTGCGCCTCGCGAAGACGCCGATGACCCTGCTGGAGAACAACTGCATGCAGTCCACCGCGTCGGCGGCGGGCTACTCCACCGGCGGCACGCTGGCCACCGCCGTGGGCGCGCTGCTGATGATCACGGGCGACGCTCGGCGCATGGGCTGGGTGCCGGTCACCGCGTGGGTGCTGCTGGTGGCGCTGCTCGGGGTGTTCCTCGCGATCCCGATGAAGCGGCAGATGATCAACCAGGAGCAGCTCCCCTTCCCCTCGGGCATCGCCGCGGCGGAGACCCTGCGCTCGCTCTACGCCCAGGGCGCCGAGTCGGTGCAGAAGGCCCGCGCCCTCATCGGCGCGCTGCTCACGGGCGGCGTCGTGGGGATGCTCCGCTCCATGGAGAAGATCCCCGGCGAGCTGCCCCTGTCGTTTCGGCTCTTCGAGGCCAACGGTCGCGCGTTCACCGGGTCGCAGCTCGGCATGGCCTTCGAGCCCAGCCTCCTGCTCATCGCCGCGGGGATGATCGTGGGCATGCGCGTGAGCGCGTCGATGCTCCTGGGCTCGCTGATCAACTACCTCGTGCTGACCCCGCGGGTGCTCGCGCAGGCCGACTGGACGGGCGTGGGCAAGCGCTTCATCGGCCACATGGAGGTGGCCATGAACCCCGCCGGCGCGCTCGTCGCGGTGAAGGTCACGCGGTGGTCGCTCTGGCTCGGCACGGCGATCATGGTGGCCTCGGGGCTCACGGCCTTCGCCATGAGCTGGCGCACCATCGCCCGCGCGATGGTCGGCGTGCGGTCGGCGGGCAAGGGCGGTGATGCGAGCGATCCCCTTGCGGCGCTGGAGGTTCCGACGCAGTGGATGGTCATGGGCCTGGTCCCCGTGACCCTGGGCCTGATGCTCCTGTGCTGGCTCGCGATGGGGATTCACCCCCTGCTGGGCCTGCTCTCGGTGGTGCTCTCCTTCGCGCTCGCGCTGGTGGCGTGCCGGGCCACGGGCGAGACCGACACCACGCCCATCGGCGCGATGGGCAAGATCACCCAGTTCGTCTACGCGGTGCTCGCACCTGCGGACAAGACCGTGAACCTCATGTCCGCGGGGATCACCGCGGGCGCGGCGGGCTCCAGCGCCGACCTGCTCACCGACCTCAAGTCGGGCTACCTCCTCGGCGCGAACCCGCGAAAGCAGTTCCTCGCGCAGTTCATCGGCACCTTCTTCGGCGTCGTGGCGGTGGTGCCCGCGTGGTACCTGCTCGTGCCCAACCGCGCGGCGCTGGAGGCCTTTCACTCCCCCGCCACGGGGATGTGGTTCGCCGTCGCCGAGGCGCTCTCGACGGGCGTGAACACCATCCCCGCGAGCGCGCGCATGGCCATCGTGGCGGGCGGCCTCGTCGGCATCGCGCTCCCGCTGCTCGACAAGCTGCTCTCGAAGAAGGCGCCGAAGGTGCGCCCGTGGATCCCGAGCGCGATGGGCCTCGGGCTGGCCTTCGTGGTGCCCTTCGCGAACTCCCTCGCGTTCTTCGTGGGCGCGGTCATCGCCGAGCTCTGGACGCGCCTCAACAAGCGCACCGCCGAGCGCTTCGTCGTGCCCCTCGCCTCGGGCGCGGTGGCGGGCGAGAGCCTCGCGGCGGCGGCCTACGCGATCCTCGCGAACCTCGGGGTCTTCGGGCACTGAGCGCGGCCCTCGCGGGCCCTCAGTGCACCAGGGGGTTGCGGCGCAGCACGAGGCCCTGCGTGGGCGAGAGCAGCTCGTTGCCCCCCACGGCGAGGTAGTACATCAGATAGCGCGCCGCGAGGGTGTTGGCGTTGGGCGTGTCGTCGATGGCGTCGACGCCGCCCCATGGCGAGCAGTTCGTGGTCACCGACGCGGTGCAGCCGTCGAGGCGCTCGCGGGTGTGCGAGAGCCCGAGGTAGTGGCCGCACTCGTGGGCCATGGTGAACCCGAGCTGGTCGCGACGGTTGCTCAGGGTGGTCTCCCACCCCACCATCACCCCCGACTGCACGGTGTTGTCGACGCCCGGCGGACCCAGGATCGCGCCGGCGACCCCGATGGCGTTCTCGAAGTCCGCGCCCGTGGCGACGCCGCGCACGAGGTACACCGTGAGCACGTCGTCTCCCGCCGCGGGGCGGTAGAACAGCTCCTGGAGCTCGCCGCGGTCGTCGATGAGCGAGAGGCGCGCGGCGTCGGGGCCCGTGAGGTCCTCGTAGCCCACCACCTGCACGCGCACGCCCGCGGTGCCGTAGATGCGCCGCATCGTCTCCACCGCGGCGCGGAGGCGGGTGTTCGTCGGCGCGCTGGCGGCGTTGATGTCGCGGGTGCCCACGAAGACGAGGCGCACGCGCAGGGTCCACCCCTCGGCGGCGACGCCCCCCGGGGCGCGCTTGAGGATCAGCGCGGCGCTCATGCGGCGCGTGGTCGAGACCGTCATGCCGCTGCGAAAGTCGGTGATGACGTGGGCCGAGCGCCACACCCCGGGCTCCAGGGTTACGCCGTCGTTGGCCGCGACCATGGCGGCGTTGAACTGAAACCGCGCGGGGCTGGTGCGCAGCGGCTGGGCGAAGATCGGGCTCCAGGTCGAGAGGTTCACCAGGATCTCGCCCTGCGGCGCGCGCAGCGAGGCGATGGCCGCGTAGAGGTCGGCGCCTTCGAGGTCGTGGGTGGTCCAGGTGGCCGAGACCGCGTCGCCGGGGACGTACACCCCGCGCTCGGCGGTGCGCTCGCCCACGCGCACGTCGGTGTTCACGATGGTGAATCGCTCGACGGTGACCCCGGCGATGGGCGCCGGGCGGCAGAGCCCGAGGCGCGCGCCGTCGACCTCGACGTTGCCGCAGCGCAGGCCCGGCGGGCAGTCGTCGTCGGTGGCGCAGGCGCCCGCGCAGGTGCCATCCATGCAGCGCGCGGCGCGGCAGTCGTCGTCGGACACGCACGCGTCGAGGGTCTCTCCCTGCCCCGCGGCGGACTGCGCGCACACCAGCCGCGCGGCGCCGCTCGTGCGCTCCAGCGCGCAGCGGTACCGCGCGCCCAGGCTCGCGCAGTCGGCGTCTCGCTGGCACCGCCAGGCGCACGCGTGCGTCAGGCCCTCGCCCCGCGCGCACACGCCGTGCACGCAGGCGTCGTCGGCCTCGCAGCGCATCCCCGCCGCCGTCGCGCCAGGGTGCACCTCGCGCGGAGGACCGGGATCGAAGATGGGATCCTCCACGTCGGGGAGCGCGTCGGGCACGTCGGCGCTCGCGGCGTCGACCGGGGTCATCGCGGCGTCGACCGGGGGAATGGGGGCGCTCTCCGACGCGCAGCCGAGGGTGACGAGCAACGACGACAGCAAGACGCGCGGGCGCACGACGAGGGTCTCTACCTCCCAGCGCGGGTGACGTCCATGCCCCGCGAACCCCGTGCACGTCGGCCTTGCGCGAGCCGCAGGGGGAGTGGTCCCATGGGCCCATGCGAGTGTCGCGCACCGCGTGGTGGATCGCAGGCGCGGTGGCGGTGCTCCCGACCTTGTGCGTCGTGGGTGTGGCGCTGGTCGGCAGGGCGTTGGAGGAGATGGGCAGCGGCGAGGGACGCCTCCGCGACCGCGCGGAGATTCGCGAGCTCCACCGACGCTTCCTCGCGATGCCCCCGGCGCAGCACCTCGCCGAGGCGCGCGTCGCGCTGGCGAGCTTCGAAGGTGGGAGCGGCGCCGGGGGCGAGCTGTCCTGGGTGATCCGGCACCTCGACGCGATCGCGCCGGGCACGCCCGAGCACGCGCTGGGCGCCACGCTGCGCGCGCGCGTCGAGGCCCACCGCGTGGCCGCCGTGGCGCGGGGCGTGGCGGTGATTCGCGACGTCGCCACGAGCGCGCCGACGGGCGCGGCGGGGCACCGGATCCGGTGCGCGATGTTCACCGCCGTGCGCCAGCGCGGAGGGGGCGACAGCTTCTCTCCGGGGGCGCCCTACGACGAGACCCTCGTGCTGAACCTCTCCGACTGCGACGCCTCGTCGCTGCGCCGTCTTTCGGGGGCGCGCGACGCCCTCCGCCGCATGAACGTACACACCGCGCGCTGCGCCCACGGCGACGTCAGCCTGCGCGTCGAGGACCTGTGATGAAGCGACCGCTCCTGCTCCCCCTCTTGATCGCGGGCCTCGCGGCCTGCGGCACCCCGGTCTCGAACAGCGTCGGCCCCGGCGACCCCGACGCATCCACGGGCGCCGACGGCGCGGCGCGCGACGACGCACCGGGCACCGACGCGACGGTCCCCACGGGTGACAGCGGCGGGGCGGGCTACACCGAGCCCCTGTGTCCCGAGCTCACCGACCTCGCGGACCTCGCCGAGGCCTACGAGAACACCCCGGCGGGCCTGCGCGCAGCCACGCGGGGCATCGCGATGCGGCGCTACCCCGTGGGGGTGGCGTTCATCGACGTGCAGACCGACCAACAGCTCATGACCTGGTTCCGCGACCGCAGCGGCTTCGCCCCGGTGCTGAACAGCTTCGAGGTGGGCGTGCACGAGGGGCAGCACATCTGGGACATCACCATGATCGGCGCCCAGGGCTGGCCCTACCGCATCCGCGAGGACCTCGTGATCCGCACGCGGCGGCTGATGAACTTCAACCGCAGCGAGATCCTCACGGTGCACCCGGGCGTCGCGCAGGACAGCTACGCGCCCGTGTACCTCATGGGCCGGAGCGGCGCGCAGGGCTTCAACACCCTGCTCGACGAGTACGTGGCCTACACGCACTCCCTCGCGTCGCGCTACTGCACCCGCGACGCGCTCTCGCAGGGCATTCGCGTGAGCGCGCGCGACGGCATCCTCGCGATGATGTTCTACGTGGGCGCCTACCTCCGGCTCGCGCGCACCAACCACGCCAGCGATTACGCCGCGATCCTCGCCGACCCCGAGCACGTGCGGCTGATCCTCACGGTGTGGGCGCGGGCGGAGTTCCTCCTCGGCGTCGCCACCGACCCGCGGCTCGGGCTGCGCGACGGGATGTACCGCACGTGGGCCTACGCGCCCGACAACGTCGCCGAGATCGACCGGCTCCGCGCGCGCCCATGAGCCTCGCCACGCGATTCCTCCTCGGCGAGGCGAACACCGACGGTCGCACCGTGGAGACCGTGGTCCACGCCAGCGACGCGTGGCTGGAGCACCACCACGACTGGGTGCAGTGGGCCTTTCCCAACCAGGACCCGAGCTTCTTCAACGACGACGCCCCCGTGTGGACCGCCGAGGAGGCCGCCGCCCTGCCCCCCGCCGCGGTCGAGAACCTCCGCCGGCTGCTCGCGCGCTTCGTCGCCTTCCTCGACCGCACCGACGACTGGCGCGCCCCGTCGGACCACAACCACGCCCGCATCACCCGCGTGCTGCTGTGCCTCCGCGACGCGGGCCTGCACGCCGAGGCGACGGCGTTCTACGCGCTGGTGACCGCCGCCCCCGAGCCCGGTGAGCGCTCGCGGCGCTTCTGGAAGGGCGCGGCCCCGGCGTGACCGTGCGAGAGGTCGCGCTGGGAGACGTGGTGCGGTGCCTCGGCGACATCGCCGTGCCCGCGCGCGACGACCGCCGCCCCTACATCGCCCTCGAGCACCTCGCGCAGGGGGAGCCCCGGGTGCTCGGTCACGCCCTCGCGGCCGACGCCCGCAGCGCGAAATGCACCTTCGCCCCGGGTGACATCCTGCTCGGAAAGCTCCGCCCGAACCTCCGCAAGGCCGCCCTCGCGCCCTTCGACGGCGTGTGCTCCACCGACATCCTCGTGCTGCGCGCGGGCGCCGACGCGCTGCCCCGCTTCGTGCTCGCGGCGCTGCACACCGACGCGTTCTGGTCCCTCGCCGAGTCCGCCGCGGTGGGCACGCGCATGCCCCGCGCGCGCTGGGAGTCCTTGCGGCGCTTTCGCTTCGCGTTGCCCGACCTCTCCGCGCAGACCCGCGCGGCCGAGGCCCTGTGCGCCTTCGACCGCGCGGTGGAGGCCAACGAGCAACACCTCACGCGGCTCCGCGAGGCCCGCCGCGCGCTCGGCGCCTCGGTCGCGCGACCGGCGCCGCGGTAGCGTCAGAAACCCGGGTCGGCGATGAGCCCGCCCTGCCCGTGCGACGCCCCCGCGCGGGGCGCCCGGCGGGCTGGGGTACGGGGAGGGTCGGGGCGGCGCAGCATCGGGATCGCCGTCGGGGTCACCGCGGGCGCGGGCGCGTCGGGCAGGGCCGCGCCGGCGAAGCGCAAGGCGACGTCCTGCTGGGAGGGCTGCACCAGGGCGCCCCAGGGTTGATAGCCCGGCGCGTCGACCCGCACGCGGTGCATCCGATCGGTGCGGAGCGTGGTGGGGAGCATCACCGGCGCGTCGTCGACGCTGACGTGCGCACCCCGCGGGAGCGCGTCGATGGAGAGCTGCACGGCGTGGGGGGCTTCGACCGGCGCCGAGGGCGACGGGGTGGCCGCGGCGTTGCGCGCACCCAGGACCCGCCACGACGCGCCGACCAGCAGCGCCACCGCGGCCAGCGCGAGCCCGACCTGCCATCCCCGGCCACGACGCTTCGCGTCGACCAGGGTGTCGGTGCCGGGGAGGGTCTCGGCCGACTCGAAGGCCATGGGGGTCATGCGCACCGGCGTGGGGTTGCGCGGCGGCGGGCGTAGCGAGCGGCGGGCGCCGTCGCTGCCGAGCCAGGCCGACAGCGCGTCGTTCATCGCCCGGGCCGAGGCGAAGCGCGCGCGGGGGTTGCGGGCCATGGCGCGCTCGATGAGGGCGACGAGCGCGGGGTCCAGTGTGGGGACGTGGTCGGTGACCGGGCGCGGGCGGCCGGTGACGATCTGCACCAGCATCGCGTTGTAGTTCTGTCCGTCGTAGGGCAGCCGCCCCGACACGAGCTCGTAGAGGATCACCCCCATGGCCCAGAGGTCGACGCGCTTGTCGACGGCGGTGTCGCCCATGGCCTGCTCCGGGGCCATGTACGCGGGCGTGCCCACGAGCGCGCCGGTGCGGGTGAGCTTCACGCGCTCAGCGTCGCTCCCGAGGATCTTCGACACGCCGAAGTCGAGGATCTTCGGCGCGACCTGCTCGCCGTCGCGGGCGAGGAAGAGGTTCTCGGGCTTGAGGTCGCGGTGCACGATGTCTTTGTCGTGCGCGGCCTCGAGGGCGTCGAGGAGGGTGCAGAGCAGGCTCGCGGCGTCGCGCGGCGGCAGGGCCCCCTCGCGCTCCAGGCGGTCGGCGAGGCTCTCGCCGTGCAGGCGCTCCATCACCAGGTAGGGGGTGCCGTCTTCGAGCTCGCCGAAGTCGAAGACCTTCACGATGCCGGGGTGACCGATGCTCACCGTGGTCTCGGCCTCGGTGCGAAATCGCTGCACCACCGTGGCGTCGGCGTTGAAGGCGCTGTGCATCACCTTCAGCGCCACCTCGGAGCCCTTGATGGACACGTTCTCGGCGACCCACACCGAGCCCATCCCGCCTTCGCCGAGGCGATCGAGCAGGCGGTAGCGACCGTCCAACACCTGTCCTTCTTGCAGCAACGTGGTGGCTCCGGGCTGTGGCGCACGCGAGAAACGGGCCAGAACGACGCCGCCAGCGTAGCACCCCGGCGACGCGGGCGACCAGAATGACGGCCCCGTCAGGGGGTGTGAACGAGGGCAACGCCCGGGCGATGGCACGCTGACAGTTTCGTTGCAACCGCGGGCCGTTCTCTGGCAGCGTTCCCCGATCATGGTACGGAGATCCAGACTTGCAGGGGTGGGGTTGGCCCTGATGGTTGGCGGCGCCGCGCTGCTCGCGCCGTCGGCGGCGTCGGCGCAGGTGTCGGGCTTCGCGATGAACCGCTACGACCCGCCCTTCGGCGGTGATCTCAGCTTCATCGGCGAGATGCCCTGGTACAGCGGCAGCCGGAACTTTCTGCTGCGCGCGGCGCTGACGGCGGATTACGCCTACCAGCCGCTGGTGTTGCGCAACGGCGACGGCGACGTGGTCCATCGCGTGGTGGAGCACATGTTGGTGGGCCACCTGCAGGTGGGCGTCGGCCTCTTCGACCGCTTCTCGGTGTCGCTGAGCCTGCCGATGTCGCTGTACCAGTCGGGCGACGCGACGACGCCGGTGTCGGGGCAGCTCCGGGCCAACGGCGACGTGAACGTGGGCGACCCCCGGCTCTCGGTGCGCGCGCGGTTGTACGGCAGCGCCTTCGAGGACGCCTTCTCGCTGCACCTCGGCGCGTCGCTCTACCTCGGCGGCCTCGGGATCTCCTCGGCGAGCAGCAACGTCACCGACGAGACCATCCGCGTGCGGGTGATGGCGACGGCCGCGGGTTCGACCTCGGCGATCCGCTGGTCGGCGACGCTCGGCGTGCACCTGCGCCCTGACAGCGCGGTGTTCGGCGCGAACACGGGCTCCCCGGGCGTGGTGGTGGACCACGAGGGCTACCTCTCCGGCGCGCTGCAGTTCCTCGCGGCGGACCGCAAGCTGTCGATCGGCCCGGAGTTCGTCATCGCGTCCCCGTTCTCGTCGTTCTTCACCGCGCCGAACACCCACGGCGAGGTGGTCCTCGGGGCGCGGTACCAGATCGGTGATTGGTCCATCGGCGCGGCGGCGGGCCCGGGGCTCGGGCAGGGCGGCGGCACCCCCACGGTGCGCGCCCTCGCGCAGCTCGCGTACACCCCGCTGGAGCAGCGCACCCGCACCGAGGCCCCTCCCGCCGACCGCGACCACGACGGCGTGCTCGACATCGACGACATCTGCCCCGACGAGCCCATGGGCGCGCACCCGGATCCGCGCCGCCGCGGCTGCCCCGAGCGCGACCGCGACGGCGACGGGGTCTTTGACTACGAAGACATCTGCGTCGACACGCCGCAGGGCGAGCACCCCGATCCCCAGCGCCGCGGCTGCCCGCGCCCCGACACCGACGGCGACGGGGTGTGGGACGACGAGGACCGCTGCGTGACCACCCCCGCGGGTGAGCACCCCGACCCCGAGCGCCGCGGCTGCCCCGACGGCGACGACGACAACGACCGCGTGCTCAACGCCTCGGACCAGTGTCGTACGGTGCCCGCAGGGCTCAACCCCGACCCCGACCGCCCGGGCTGCCCGCTGCCCGACCGTGACTGTGACCTCGTGCCCGACGCGACCGATGCGTGCCCCGATGTGCCGGGCTCGCCCAGCACCGACC
>JBILLI010000290.1:0-8898 GCA_044376155.1 Polyangiales bacterium | reverse complement strand
GCAGAGGATCCAGCTCTCGGACTCGCGCGGTCGAAAGCCGCGATCGCCGTCGAAGCGGTGCCCGATGAAGACCGCGTCTTCGTACGAAGCGCCGCTCGCGGAGAGGTAGCAGGTGTCGATCGGGGTCTCGTCGTCCATGGGTGCTCAGAGGGTTGTCGGCGGCGCCGAGGTGGAGCCCGTCAAGGGCGCGGGCGCGCGCGCCTCGGGCGGAAACGGCGGAGGTCCGTTGGTCCCCTGCGGGGAGCCCGAAACCGGTGGATACCGCCCGGAGCTCGTGCGCTGACTCAGGAGCCAGTTGGCTTGATACTCTTCACAATCCTTGGGGGTAGGGGGATTGGTCCCGGCGCCCTTTCTCCCTGCGCTCTGCGCGCCGCGCTGCTCCAGCTCGTGCTGCCGCTGCGCGACCCGCGGCTGCACCGCGTCGATCACTGCCTGCCGTCGGTCGGGCGGGAGGTCCCGGAACTGTTTGATCTTCGGGTTCGCCGGAGGTGGCCCCGCGTTGTACGCGTTGATTGCCGCCGTGGCCTCCGGTGAGTTCGCCGCCGTCGAGGACTTCATGATCGCCTCGTCGCGCATCTCGTTCAGGGACTTGCGCCAGGCGGCGACGATGCACTCCTCGGCGATCTCGCGCTGAGACTCCGTGGGGCTGAGGCCCGAGGCGCCGCCCGGACCCGCCGCCGCGAGCGCGCTCTGCGCGTTCACGTTGCCCGCGCGCGCCTCGCGCTCGAGGAGCTGCCGGGCGTTCTGCCGCTGCACCTCCGCGAGCGCGGCGCTGTTCGCCCGCTGCTGCGCGGTCATCGTGTCGTTGACCGGATCCCAGTCGCGGACGCTCCCGCCGTTGGCGCGGGAGTCTGCGCCGCGCAGGGCGATGTCGACGGTGCCCCGCACGCCCGCCTCGATCTCCCGTCGCGAGAGCGACGCCCGCTCGCGAGTCGCTACCGCGGTAAACCCCGGGCCCTGCACCGGGGGCCGGAACGAGCTCTCGCTCTGGTTTCCCTCACGCCGGGTGATCTGGTTGTGCGATGTGCCCGGGTTGTTCGCGCGACCGTAGTGGTCCATGCAGAACGCAAGCTCCCCATCGTAGCCATAACCACCGGTACTGGTGAATTGGCCGCTGGCGTAGGTCGGGCGAACGTTCGCGCAGGGGTCTCCCTCCTTGCGAGAGCCAGAGGCGACATAGAACGCGTTCCCCGAGATGTGCCCGGACTGTGAGTTCGCGGTGAGCCACGGCTGCATCGACCCATTCGGGTTCGGCGGCGCGCCGTTGTGCCCGTAGAGATAGTCATTGAACGCGCTCGCATCCTCGTAGCATGTGCAGACGGTGCCCTTGCGCCGAGCGGGGTTGCTCCGCACGCAGCCCGACACGTGGTCCCGCCCCGGCGCGCGCCGCGGGGTCTCCTCGGCCTCGGCGACGCGCTGGCGTTGGTAGCCCTCGCGCGCGGCCTTCTGCGCCTCGGCGCGCTGCTTGTAGGTGCCGAAGTTGTCGGGGTCGATGCCGCACGCGGCGAGGGCCGCGCGGCACTCCGCGGACCAGTATCCCCCGCCGCCCGCGAGCACCCACGCGCCCGGTGTCTGAAAGACCGCGACCATCGATCAGCCGTGGTTGCCGCCGCCGACGCTGCCGACGAAGACGAAGGGCTTGCCGCCCACCATGCAGTTCGGGCAGCCCACGGTCGCCGAGGCGTTCTTCATGTTCACGCTGGTGACGATGTCCTTCTTGGGCATGCCCGGCGGGAGCTGCCCCACCCCCGCCTCGTTGCCCTTGATGCCCTTGAAGGTCGAGTCGATGTTCGGGACCTTGCCGCCGCGGTGCTTCACCTTCGGCACCGGCCCCGAGGCGATGCTCCCGGTGTCGGTGGTGATCGGGAAGGGCGTGGGGATCCCCATGGGCCCCGTCGGCGGCGGGGGCGCGGGGATCACGCACACGTTGGGCGCCATGGGCACGAAGTTCAGCTTCTGCTTGCAGGTGCCGGCCTCCATCATCGTGACGATCAGCGACATCGGCGCCCCCTCAGTTCATCGCGATCATGCGCGCCAGCAGCCGCGCGACCTCGCGGGCGCGCACCACCACGCGCTGCCCGAACAGCTCCGCGTCGGACTGGTGCAGCCGCAGGAAGGACCACGGGGTCTTCAGCGTCACCTCGCGCGCGGCGTCGATCTCCACCGTGGGCGCCTTCACCCGCAGCGCGCCGTCGCGTTCGTAGCTCACGGCCCGGGCGGTCATCACGGCGCCGACCACGCGGGGCTCCGCGCCGCCCTCGACCAGCACGCGCGCGCCGGAGGCGGCGGCCTCGGCGAGCAGCGCGGGGTCCACGGTCTCGTCGGCGGCGACCACGCGCTCCTGGCCGTAGACCCGCACGCGCCAGCGGCCGTCGTCGGCGGGGCCGAGCACCACGCCCAGGGCCAGCGCGTGGGGCAGCGGGTGCACCGTCGCCCGCGCCTCGTCGCGCTCCTTCTCTGCACTCGATGCCTTCATCTTCGCTCCTCGCTCAGGTGCCCAGCACGCTCTCGTCGAGCACGATGGTGCCGCCCTTCAGGGTGACCGACGCCGCGCCCTCGATGGACACGCCGCCGCTGTTGATGACCACCTTGCTCCCGCCGCACGAGAGGGTGATCGAGCCGCCGGCCTTGATCTGCAGCGTCGGGGCGTTCACCACCAGCGGGCCCTGCGCCGCGACGGCGTGCGCCCCCGAGACGGTGCGACGCTCGGCGCCCGCGACGTTCATCGCCAGGGCCGCGCCGGCGGTGAGCGCGGCGCTCTCAGACGCCTGCACGACCAGCGCGCCGACCTGCTCGGCCTTGGATCCGCCGGTGGTCTCGGAGATGCCGCCCGCGAGGGTGAGGCTCGCGGCGCCGACCCGCAGCTCGCTGGAGCCGCCGATGTTGACCGAGAGCCCCGCGAGCGCGTTGAGCACCTGCGCGCCGCCGATGGACTCGGTGACGTCTCCGCCCACCACCGTCGACCAGGTGCCCGAGCCCCCGGCGGTGGCCGCCGCCGCGCCGCCCGCGTCGCCCCCGCCGCCGCCGGTCGCGGGGGGCGCGGGCGCGAGGGCTTGCTGCGCGAGGGACTGCGCCAGCGACGAGGCCGCCGCCGCGCCGTCGAGGGTGCCCGGGTTCTCGGTCAGCGCGTTCACCGCGTCGCCAAACATCGCCGCGTCGGGGTTGCCCCCGGTGAGGAGCGCGGCCGCGGGGCCCGCGAGGCGCGAGGCCGGGCCGACGAGCGCGCCCGCGCGGGAGAGGGCGGGCTGCAACGGTCCGACCAGCGCGGCGGCGGCGCGGGAGGCCCTCTCGGCGACGGCGCCCGCGGCGGCCTCGACGACCTCGTCGCGCACCACCTGGAGCACCGCGGCGGCGACGCTGCCGACCTTGATCATCTCCATCGCGCCGACCGTGAGCGAGAGCGCGCCGCCGATCTCTTCGGTGACGCTGCCGCTGCTGTTGCGCACGCGGTTGCCGCCCACGGTGAGCGACTCGTCGGCGCCGCCGCGCACCCGGAGGTTCTGCAGCACGGCGGCGGTGTCGTCTCCGCCGATGTCGACCGTGCGGTCGCCCGTGACGGTGGTGGTCGACGCCTGCCCCACGATCACGACCTTGTTGTTCGCGGTGTTCGCCACGAGGTCGTGGCTGCCCGTGACGGCGATCTCTTCGAGCCCCGCCTGGTCCTCGAAGACGACGCTGTTCACGCCGGCGCCGCCGGGGGACGACACCGTCGAGAAGCTGCTTTGCGTGCGGCCGCCGGGGAGGGTGATATGCGGCGGGTGCATCGGGTTCCAGAGCTTGCCCAGGCACACCGGGCGGTCGGGGTCGCCGTCGGCGAACTCCACCAGCACCTCCCAGCCGATGCGCGGGATCATCACCGACCCCGTGGTGTGCCCCTGCGTCACGCGGATCCAGCACGAGGTGCGCTCGTCGAGCGCGCCCTCGAGGTCCCAGTGGAACTGCACCTTCACGCGCCCGAGCGCGTCACAGTAGATCTCCTGCCCCGCGGGGCCGGTGACGCGCGCGGTCTGCACGCCCAGCACCCGGGGTCGGGGCGCGCGGCGCGCGGGCCGCCAGGGGGTCGACTCCGGCACGGCCGTCAGCGCGCAGCGGATCCCGCGCGCCGCGGCCTCGCGCAGCACGCTGGCGCGCGCGGTGTCGTCGATGACCACCGACCACCGGGACGACACCACGAACCAGCCCTCGTGCGTCGACCACGGGTGATCGAGCACCTGCAGGCGGGTGCCCGGGGTCACGGTGACCGCGTGGGTCTCGACGGTCAGCGTCTCGCGCTCCGCCCGCAGCGCGTCGAGCCGCACGCGGGCGGTCTGCTGGCTCTCGCGGGGCTCGCGGTGCGGCGCCGGCCATTCGTAGCAGCGCCGCCCCGCCTGGCCCTCGGCGCGTGCGTCGGCGCCGAGCACCAGGGAGGGACGCGTGGGGTCGTAGCCGTCGACGCGCGCGGCGGCCTCGGCGACCCGCGTGGTCAGGGCGCCCGACCAGGCCACCTCGTCGAGGGCCTCGGCCGGCGCGTCGGGCACGAAGCCCAGCGACGCGGGCGTGGCGGCGGTCGCGTCGGGGCTGCGGTCGCGCAGCACCAGGGTCCAGCGGTCGGCGTCGTGGGTGAACGCGTAGTGGATCCCCTCGTCTTCGAGGAGCCGCTCGGCGAAGGCCCAGTCGCTCTCGTCGTACTGCACGCAATACGGCCGCACGGGCGGGGTGCGCGCGACGTCCACCGACACCTGCGCGTCGTCGACGCCGCCCTCGCGGAGGAGGGTGCGCACGATGGCGACCGCGTCGAGGTCTTGAAAGATCCGAAAGCCGTGCCGGTACGCCAGCGACCACCACGGCGCCGGGACGATCACCACCCGGTGCGCGACGCGCGCCGAGGGCTGCGTCGCGGGGGCGAGGGCGACGGCGACCTCGTCGACCACGCCGTGCAGGTGCCGCGCCCCGCCCGAGGGGAGGGTGACGCTGAGAGAGGCCGGCGCGCCGCGGAGCGACTCGACATCGAGGGCCTCGGCGGCGAGGTGCACCTCCGCGCGAAAGGGGCGCGACACGCCCTCTTCGACGTGCGCCGCGTGGACCTGCGCGAGCAGCGCGTCGCCGACTTTGAGGTGCAGGGTGGTGGCGTCAGGGGGCATCAGTTCGTCTTGTGCTGCAGGGACTTGAGTCGCTTCGCGCCCTTGAGGTCGATGCGCGACGACTTGATGGTGACGGACCCGGGCTTCACCTCGATGGTGGTGCCCCCCACGCGGAGCACCACCTTGGACTCGCCGGTGATGTTCACGTCGGCGGCCTTGATGCGAACGCCGCCGCCGACGTTCATCACGATGGCCGCGGCGCTGTCGGTGCGCGCGCCGCCGACCACCGCCGTCTGCGCCACGCACTGCTGGGCGTACGCCGCGCCGCAGTTGACCGCCACGGTCTTCGCCTTGACGAGCTTCAGCGCGCCCACCGTCTCGATGCGGGTGCCGTCGCAGCTCGAGCCCACGCTGCGCGCGCACACGACGGCGAGCACGCCGCCGACGGTGGTGCTCGAGGCGCCCGCGATGGTGCGGCTGTACCCGGCGACCCCGGTGACGCACTGGAGCGCCCCCACGGTGCGCGAGAGCGCGCCGGTGGTCTCTTCGGTGTGGTCGCCGCCGACGGTGACCTGCCGGGTGGCGCCGACGGTGAGGGTGAGGTCGCCGCCGATGCCGTCGCCCACATCGGCGAGCGCGTCGGTGGACTGGTTGCCCCCCACGGACACGCTGCGGTTCCCGACGACCTCCAGCGCGGCGTCGGCGCCGACCCGCAGGGCGTGGTTCGCACCCACGGTGAGCGACTGGTTCGCGCCGACGCTCCACGAGGCGTTGTTCTCGACGCGCACGTTCATGTCGTGCGAGGCGTTGAAGAACATCTCCTCGGCCCCCGCGGTGTCGGTGGTGCGCAGCTCGTTGGCGCCGCCGCCCTGCTGCGTCGTGGCGGTCTGCAGCGAGGACACGACGCTCTGCGCGGGGAGCTCGTAGGGGGGAGGCTGCTCGCCGTTGTACAGGTGCCCCACGACCACCGGGCGGTCGAGGTCGCCGAGCTCGTGGTCCACCAGCACCTCGAAGCCCACGCGCGGGATCAGCATCGGCCCGCCGAGCGCGAGCTGCCCCACGCGGAGCCAGCACGAGCTGCGGTCGTCGACCCGGCCGGACTCATCCCAGGGGAAGCGCACCTTCACCTGTCCGCTCGCGCTGCCCCAGAGCTCCGTGCCCGCGGGGCCGGTCACCCTCGCCACGTGCACCCCACCCATGACGGGCTGCGGCGCGACCGGCGGGCGGTACGGCACCTCCCGCGGGATCGCCGTCACGCGGTTCTCATACGCGGTTCCCTCGGCCTCGGCGCGCCCGTGGTGCGTGACCTCCACCACGAGCAGGTCGAGGTTCATCGACGCGCGGGGGTGCCCCGTGACGCGGAACCACCGACCCGGCATCAGCTGCGGCGCGTCGGTGCGACCCGCGAACACCCGGGTGCCGCACTGCAGTCGCTGCAGGGCCCGCTGCGCGCGGCGCCGCCCGAGGCCCGCGTCGCGAAAGCCCCCGGGGTGGGTGTACACCTCGCGGCCCGTGGCGCGGGGGGCGCGCTCGGTGGCGCTGAGGTCCGTCGAGGGCTGCGTCGGGTCGTAGTCGCGCAAGAAGACCGCGTCGCTCTCGCCCCGCCGCCGCTCCTCGAGGCTCAGCACGGTGTGGGCGCGGCCCGCGGTGGCGCGTCGGTCGACGAGCTCTTGCTCACCGGCCACGGGCTCCAGCGCGCTCGGGTCGTCGAAGAAGTGAAAGAGGTCGCCGTCGTCGTCGCTCCACACCGCCCACGCGATGCCCTCGTCGGCGAGCAGGCGCGCGAGGAAGGCACGGTCGCTCTCGCCGAACTGCACCGTGTACCCGCGCGGCGCGTAGGTCGCGCGGAGCGTCCACCGCTGCTTCGCGGCCGGCACCCCGACGGCGGCCAGGACCTCGCGCGCGATGTCGGGCACCGAGCGCTCCTGCACGATCCGGTGGTCGCGGCCCAGGGCGGCGGAGAACGCCCGGTCGCTCAGGGTGTAGCGCGTGAGCGCGCGCCCGCGCCCCGCGCTGCGCACCGAGGTGGCCCGCAGCACGCCGTGAAACGACCGCGCGTCGCCGTCGGCCGAGGTGACCTCGAGCGTCGCGTCGCACCCCAGGCGCGCGGCGGGGGGCGCGTCGTCGGACTCGACCTCGACCTCGCCCTCGAAGCCCTCCGAGAGCGCCTCGCGCAGGGTGAAGCCGCGCACGAAGCCGGGCACGGCGGCGCCGTCGAGGTGCAGCGCGTATTGCAGAAAGCGGGGGTCGCTCACTTGTAGTGCACCGTGCCCGAGACCTTGATCTCCGCGCCGTCGCCGCCGACCGTGCCGCCCTGGATCTTCACCGACGCGGGCGTCGCCTGGACCTTCGCGCCCGCGAGGAGCTTCGCCGAGCCCGCGATGTTCAGGGTCACGCTGCTGCCCGAGAGCGTGACGGCGCCGCCGGCCTTGATCTGCAGCGGTCCGCCGATGTTCCACGCCATCGCGCCCTCGGAGGCGACGGTCATGTCGCCGCCGGTCTTCCAGCGCACGATCCCCGCGGTGAGCGATTTCGCCGCGCCGATGTTCTCCTGCTTCGCGCCCCGCGCGGCCTCGACCTTCGCGGCGCCGACCAGCTCGGTGTGGCCGCCCGCGATGGAGAACGCCACGCCCTTCGCCGAGTTGATCGACTGCGCGCCGCCGATGGTCGCGGTGTGGCTCGCGTTGAAGGTCTCGGACACCTGCTGCGCGAGCACGTTCATCAGCCCGCCGATGGACTCGGTGCGCGCGCCCGCGGTCTTCACGCCGTACATCGCCGTGACGCCGGTCTCGTCGTTGGCGCCCACCGACACGGTGCGCGCGCCCACGGTCTCGAGCGTCACCGACCCCGTCACCGACGCCGACTGATGGCCGCCCACGGTGATCGACTCGGTGCCGGCGACGCTCTCGGTGCTCGCGGCGCCGACCTGCGCGCTCGCGTCGACCCCCACGGTGTCGGTGTGGTCGTGGCCCACCATGACCTTGAGGTTGCGCTGGGCGTGCACGAAGAACTCCATGGCGCCCGCGGTGTCGTCGAGGCGGATCTCGTTGGTCCCGCCGCCCCCGGGGGAGGTGGACGACTGTAGCGCGCTGCGCGCCAGCGACGCGGGCAGCTCGTAGGGCGGGAGGGTCTCGCGGTTGTAGAGCTTCTGCAGCACCACCGGGCGGTCGGGGTCGCCGAACTCGAAGCCCACGTCGACCTCCCAGCCCACCCGCGGGATCACCAGGCTCGTCGCGGTGTTCTGCTGCTGCACGCGCACCCAGCACGACGCGGTGTCGTCCAGCGCGCCCTCGCGGTCCCAGTAGAAATGCACCTTGATGCGGCCGAGGGCGTCGCAGTGGATCTCTTCACCGCCGGGGGTGGTCACCACCGCGCTCTCCTTGCCGTGCACCCGCGGGCGGGGCGTGACCCGCGCGGGGCGGAACTCGAAGGGCGAAGGCATCGCGAAGAAGCGCGCGACGTACACCGCGGCCACGCCGTCGCCCGTGCCGCCGCGCTGGTAGGTGCGGTGCACCGCGCGCACCAGGTGCTCGCCGCCGAGGTGCTCGGGGAGCACGTCGACGAGCTCGAAGCGCCGACCGGGCTGGAGCCGGGGCGAATTGCTGAACCCCTCCAGCTCCTTCCGCGGCACCGCGGCCGCCACCATGCGGTCGCGCGCGCGCCGGGCCCCGGCGGGCTGCGTGAGAAAGCCCCCGGGGAACTCATGGTGCTCGCGGGTGGACCCGGGCGTCAGCGCCTGCGTGCCCTCCTGCGCGCCCGCGGCGAACATGGGGTTCCAGTCGCGGCTGCGAAAGGCCTCGGCGCTGCTGCGCGCGTGGCGCACAAGGTCGCGGACGTG
>JBILLI010000300.1:0-8616 GCA_044376155.1 Polyangiales bacterium | reverse complement strand
AACATCAAGAACACTATACTGGAGACTCCGGGCCCCGTCGATGGGCGCGGTGGGTGGTACCCTGGCGGCGCGATGCTGAAGATCCACCACCTCGACTGCGCCTCGATGTGCCCGTTCGCGCGCCCGCTGGTGAACGGCGGGGGGAGCCTCTTCGCCCGGGGCGAGATGTGCGCCCACTGCCTGCTCATCGAGACGCCCACGCAGGGGCTCGTCCTCGTCGACACGGGGGTCGGCGTCGACGACCTCCGCGACCCGAACGGTCGCCTCGGCCGCGCGTTCACCTTCGTCACCGGGCTCCGTCGCGACACCCGCACCGCCCTCGACCACGTGCGCGCGCTGGGCTTCTCGCCGGGGGACGTTCGCCACGTCGTGGTGACCCACCTTGACCTCGACCACGCCGGGGGACTGCCCGATTTCCCCGCCGCGACCGTGCACGTGCACGTCGACGAGCGCGCCGCCGCGGAGCACCCCCACGGGATGGAGCGCGAGCGCTACCGCCCGTGCCATTTCGCGCACGGCCCGCGCTGGCAGACCTGGCGCGCCGACGGAGACACCTGGCGGGGCTTCGCGTGCGTCCGCGACCTGCCGGGCCTCCCCCCGGAGATCCTGGCCGTCCCCCTCGCGGGGCATTCCCGCGGGCACGCGTGTGTGGCCGTCGACACGGGCGAGGGGTGGCTGCTGCACGGCGGGGACGCGTTCTTTCACCGCGGCGTCACCGCGCCCGGGGAGGGCCCCGTGCCCGCGGTCCTCGCGGGCTTCGAGCGGCTCGTGGCCGTGGACTACCCCCGCGTGCGCGACAACCACCGACGGCTGCGGGCGCTCGCCGCGGCGCACCCCGACGACCTCCGGGTCTTCTGCGCACATGATCCGGAACAGCTCCGGGCCTTCACGTCGGGCTGACAGACCCTCCCGCCCGCAGGGCGTCTGGGAGTACCCTCGGCCGACAGAGGTGCCCCTGATGATCTCCCTACGAAGCTTGAGACCCCTGCTCGCCGCGGCGCTGTTTGCCGCGGGCTGTGGCGGGACGTCCTCCGTCGTCTCGCCCACCGACGACACCGGCGGCGCGAGCGACCTCGGCGGCGACGTGTCCGCCGACGCGACCCCCGCCGACGTCTCCCCCGCCGACGCGCCCGTCGGCATGGACGCCGCGCTCGATGTCTCCACCGCGCTCGACGTGCCACCGCTCGACGCCGGCCCCACCCGCTGCCGCGACAACACCGACTGCAACAACGACGAGTTCGGCAACCGCATCTGCGACACCGCCAGCGGCCGCTGCGTGGCCTGCACCGCGACGAACCGCGGCTCCTGCAGCGCCGGGCAGTATTGCACCGCGGCGAACCGCTGCGAGTCGGGCTGCGGAAACGACACCGACTGCGCGTCCGCCCCGGCGGGTGACGGCGGCACGGGCGACGCGGGTGCCCGGGGGCTGCGCTGCGACACCACGCGCAACACCTGCGTGGCGTGCCTCATCGACGACCACTGCGGCCTCGGGCAGGTGTGCCAGTCGGGCGCCTGCGTCGCGGGCTGCAACAGCATGCGCGGCTGCCCCACGGGCCAGGCCTGCTGCGGCAGCGTCTGCCTCAGCGTGCAAGACGACCCCATGCGCTGCGGCACCTGCACGAACGTGTGCGCCGGCGGCAACAACGCCGCGCCCACCTGCCTCATGGGCGCGTGCACCCGCCGCTGCCTCCCCGGCTACGCCGACTGCGACGGCGACTCCACCAACGGCTGCGAGGTCTCGCTCGAGGGCTCGGCCAACTGCGGCGCCTGCGGCCGCGCGTGCTCGGGGTCAACGCCCCTGTGCGCCACCACCGGGGGGATGTCGCAGTGCGTGTCGGGCTGCCAGTCGGGGCAGACCCGCTGCGGGAACTCCTGCGCGAACCTCCAGAGCGACGCCACCGACTGCGGCCGCTGCGGCAACGCCTGCCCCGTCGGCGCCAACGCCGCCGCGAGCTGCGTCATGGGCGCCTGCCAGCTCACCTGCAACGCGGGCTTCGCCAACTGCGACGGCGACCCCGCCAACGGCTGCGAGGTGAACCTCAACAGCAGCGCGGGCAACTGCGGCGCCTGCGGCAACGCGTGCGCCTCGGGCCCCAACAGCACGGCCGCGTGCGTGATGGGCGTCTGCCGCATCACCTGTTCGCCGGGCAATTCCGACTGCGACAACCAGCCGAGCAACGGCTGCGAGGTCGCCACGCTGAGCTCCGCCGGCAACTGCGGCACCTGCGGCCGCGTCTGCCCCAGCGGGACCAACGGCGCCGCCACCTGCGCCAACGGCACCTGCGGGCTGTCGTGTGACCCGGGCTTCGGCGACTGCGACGGCAACCCCTCCAATGGTTGCGAGACCGCCCTCAACGGCACCAGCAACTGCGGCCGCTGCGGCAACGCGTGCACCGGCGGCACCCCCGTGTGCGCGTCGACCACCGGCGCCAGCGCGGTCTGCACCAGCGGCTGCCCCTCGGGCCAGCAGCGCTGCGGCGACGCCTGCGTCGACACCGCCACCAGCGTCAACCACTGCGGCGCGTGCGGCACCATCTGCCCCGCGGGCAACAACACCCGCGCCACCTGCGCCGCCGGGCGCTGCGGCACCACCTGCGCGCCGGGCTTCGCCGACTGCGACGGCGACGCCTCCAACGGCTGCGAGGTGAACACGCAGATCAGCGGGTCGCACTGCGGGTCGTGCAACAACCTCTGCCGCGCGGGGCAGAACGCCGTGGTCGCGTGCGTCACCAGCCAGTGCCGCACCACCTGCAACCTCGGCTTCGGCGACTGCGACAACCTCGACCTCAACGGCTGCGAGGCCAACCTGCTCACCGCCACGGCGCACTGCGGCGGCTGCAACCGCGTGTGCCCCACCGCGGCCAACGCCGTGCCCTCGTGCGTCGACGGGGGATGCACCTTCCGCTGCGTCGCGGGCTACGGCGACTGCGACGGCAACGCGTCCAACGGCTGCGAGACCGCCCTCGACACCTCCCTCAACTGCGGCGCCTGCGGGCGCGCGTGCGGGAGCGGCACGCCCCTGTGCTCCACCGCGGGCATGACCCCCGTGTGCATCTCGGGCTGCGCCACGAACCAGGTCCGCTGCGGGAACTCCTGCGTGGACCTCCAGAGCGACCCCGCGAACTGCGGAGCCTGTGGCACGGTTTGCGCCACGGGCGCCAACGCCACCCGGAGCTGCACCACGGGCCGCTGCAGCATCGCCTGCGCCTCGGGCTTCGCGGACTGCGACAACAGCCCGAGCTCGGGCTGCGAGGTGAACCTCCAGACCGACGACGCCAACTGCGGCGCCTGCGGCAACGCCTGCGGCGTCGGGCGCACCTGCACCAACGGCGCGTGCCGCGACCGCTGCGCCTCGGGGCAGACCTTCTGCGCGGGCGCCTGCGTCGACGCGCAGAGCAGCAACGCGCACTGCGGGTCCTGCGGCAACGCCTGCGCCACGGGGCAGTACTGCCTCTCGGGCGTGTGCCGCGCGGGCAACGTCTCGACGATCGCGTCGGGCAACGACCACGTCTGCGCCATCCGCGCCGGCGGCACCGTCTGGTGCTGGGGCTACAACGGCTGGGGACAGCTCGGGAACAACACCACCACCAGCAGCCTCGTGCTCCAGCAGGTGCGCGGCGTCACCAACGCCGTCGAGGTCTCGGCCTCGGGCGGGAGCTCCTTCGCGCGCCTCGCCGACGGCACCGTGGTGGGCTGGGGCCTGCACTACGGCGCGGGTGAGCTCGGCGACGGCAGCATGGTCACGCAGCGCCTCACGCCGGTGTCGGTGGTGGGCCTGCGCAACATCGTCGACCTCGGCGGCGGCGGCTGGGCGCACAGCTGCGCGGCGGCGTCTGACGGCCGGGTCTGGTGCTGGGGCTACAACGCCTACGGGCAGCTCGGCGACGGCAGCACCGCGAACCGCGTGGCCCCCGGCCTCACCGCGGGGCTCAGCACCGCCGTGGAGGTCTGCGACGGCTACCTGCACTCCTGCGCGCGGCTGAGCGACGGCACCGTGCGCTGCTGGGGCTACAACGGCTACGGCGAGCTCGGCACGGGCAACACGTCGAACAGCCTCACGCCCGTGGGCGTCGTCGGGATCACCACCGCGGTGGAGATCGCCTGCGGCACCCACCACACCTGCGCGCGCCTCGCCAACGGCACGATGGTGTGCTGGGGCTACAACGCCTATGGGCAGCTCGGCGACGGCAGCACCGCCGTGCGCTACGCGCCGGGCCTCGTGTCGGGCATCACCACCGCGGTGGAGATCGGCACCGGCGAGGACGTCTGGCGCGCCAACCAGTCGGGCTCCGCGGCCGATCGCACCTGCGCGCGCCTGAGCAACGGCACCATCCGTTGCTGGGGCTACAACGGCTACGGCGGCGTGGGCGACGGCACCACCACCAACCGCACGAGCCCCGTCACCGTGCTCGGGATCACCGACGCCATCGAGCTCGACGCCGCCGGCCGCTACCACACCTGCGCGCGCCGCGCGGGCGGGATCATCTCGTGCTGGGGCTACGGCGGGAACGGCCAGATGGGCGATGGAACGTCCAACAGCCGCACCGCCCCCGGCCTCGTCGTGGGCTTCCCCTGACCCACCGCCGCGCGGGCGCAGACCCCCTTCGCCCGCGCCCCGCACTCCCTTCGCAGAAAAGTTGACCGTCCCTCCCCGCTGCGGCAATGCGCGGTCTCTGTGGAGGTCTGCGCGCCGTGGAAGAAGCCGTGAACGTTTCCCCCGAGGCCCTTTCGCTCGAGGACATCCTCGCGAGGCTGCAGCGCGTCGTCGAGAGCCTGGAGAAGGGCGACCTCCCGCTGGAGGCCTCGCTGCAGTGTTTCGAAGAGGGCGTGCGGCTGACCCGTGAGGGGCAGAAGCGCCTCGACCTCGCCGAGAAGCGCGTGGAGCAGCTCCTCGCGAACCCCGCGGCCGAGGGCGGGGTCACCGTGCAGCGGCTCCCGGGCTGAGCCCCATTCCCGACTCGGTGCGGAGATTCGTCCGCAAGCCCAACCTCGTCGGGATCTGGACCTCGCGAAAGTCGCGGTGGTACATACCGGGCGCATTTCGCCGGATCACGCTCGAATGTCGTGTGATCCGCGCAGTGAGCTTCGCGCACATCGCGCACCGCGGTCGCTCTCGGAGGAACCTCAGCATGCGGCAGTCTCGACGATTGGCTTTGATCCTGGCGATGCTCGCGGGGGCGCTGCCCCTCACCGCCTCGGCGCAGAACGCAGCGGGCAACCGTGCGCCGGCGAACAATCGCAACGCCGCGGCCTCCGACGAGGAGGAGGAGGAAGAGGAAGAGGCAGCGCCCGCGCGCCCTGCGGCCAACGCCCCCGCGGCGTCGAGCGCCGCTGCCGCCCGCCCCGCGACCCCCGAGACCCCCGAGACCGACGAGGAGCGTCGCACGCGCATCCTCCCGCGCTTCTCGACCCTCGGCGGCGCCGTGGGCCTGCTGCACACCGCCTCCGCGCAGACCGGCGGCGCGGGCAGCTTCCGCTTCGGCCTCCTCGGCGAGTACTTCTCCGGCGGCGGCTTCCTGCGCCCCGACGGCCTCACGGGCACCACGCTCACGGGGCAAGACAGCGCCTCGCACGTCGGCGGGACCGTCACCCTCTCGTACTCGCCCCTCGACTTCCTCGAAGTCTTCGGGAGCGTGCGCGCCTACGCGACCTCGAACTCGAGCCCCATGCTCACCACCCGCCCGGGGCTCATCCAGGCCCTCGGCGACGCCACCCTCGGCGTCAAGGCCGGCGCCCGGGTCGTGCGCGGTCTCTACCTCGGCGGCGACGCGGCGGTGTACCTCCTCAACCGCGCGGGCGACATCGGCGTGCTCGGCGACGCCACGAGCTTTCACCTCCGCCTGAACAGCACCTTCGACCTGCGGGAGCACATCCGCAACGCGCCGGTGCGCTTCCACTTCAACGTCCGGTACTACTTCGACAACAGCAGCGCCGTGGTGGCGCCCACCGAAGACGCCCGCCGCCGCGCGCAGCCCGGCTACGACGCCGCCCGCTGCGCCACCACCAACGACGCGAGCTGCTACCTCGAGGTCTCCCGCGCCGAGCGCTACGCCCTCGGGGTGAACCGCGTCGACCGCCTCTCGATCAACCTCGGCGCCGAGGCCTCGCTCCCCTACGTGCACCCCTTCGTGGAGTGGAACGTCGGCGTGCCTGTGAACCGTCAGTCGTACCAGTGCTTCGAGCCCGGCGCGACCGGCACCCGCCCCGGCGGCGGCACCGACGACGACCTCTGCTTCGCCAACACGGGCTTCGCGTCGATGCCCTCGACCTTCACCATCGGCGCCCGCGTGCTCCCGCCCATCCGCGGGCTCAGCGCGCTCCTCGCGGTCGACATCGCCACCAGCGGCACGTCGAGCTTCGTGCGGGAGCTCTCGCCCAACACCCCGTGGCAGTTCTACTTCGGCGCGGCCTTCGCCTACGACTCGCACCCTGTCGAGCGCCGCATCGAGGTCCCCGGCCCCGAGCGCCGCGTCGAGGTCCCCGTCGACCGCACGCCCCCCGGCGGCCACGTGACCGGCATGGTGCGCGACGCCGAGGGACACACCGGCGTGGCCAACGCCGTGGTGACCTTCGCGGGCCGCAACGACTTGCACCTCCTCGCCACCGACGGCCAGGGTCGTTTCCTCTCGGGCCGCCTCCCGCCGGGCGACTACCAGCTCCGCATCACCGCGCCCGACTACAACCCCGGCGAGTGCCGCTTCACCATCGCCGCCCCCGCGGCCCCCGCCGCCCCCGCGGCCCCCGCGGGCGGGAGCTCCACGGCCGCCGCGCCCGCCGCCGAGGCGAACCTCGACACCACCGTGCAGTGTGAGGTCCGCGCGATGCCCCGCCGCGGCAGCCTGCAGGGCCGCGTGGTGAACGCCCGCACCAACCAGCCCGTCGCGGGCGTGCAGGTCACCATCAACCCGGGCCCGGGCTTCCTCGTGCCCCAGGGGCAGTCGGCGCCGACCGCGCAGACCGTCACCAGCGACGCGGGCGGCGGCTTCACCCTCAACGACGTGCTCGCGGGCTCCTATGTGCTCGCGGCCGGTCAGAGCGCGAACACCATGGCCGCCGCGGGCGTGAACGCCACGGTGAGCCCGCGTGAGACTGCCAGCGTCGACGTGCGGGTCAACCCCGTGCCCCCGCCCGCCCAGCGCCAGGTCACCCTCGTCGGGAACAACTTCAACCTGCGCCAGCAGGTGCACTTCCAGACGAACAGCGCCGACATCCTGCCCGACTCGAACTCCCTGCTCGAGCAGCTCGCCGACGCCATCAACCGCCACCCCGAGGTCACGGCCATCGAGATCCAGGGGCACACCGACAACCAGGGTCAGGCCGCCGCCAATCAGACCCTCTCCGAGGCCCGCGCCGCCAGCGTGCGCGACGCCCTCGTGCGCCTCGGCGTCAACGCCGACCGGCTCGCCTCGCGCGGCTACGGCCAGACCCGCCCGCTGCGCCCGAACCTCACGGCCGCCGGCCGCGCCGCGAACCGCCGCGTGCAGATCGTGGTCACCGGCCGCGCCGGCGCCGCCGCCCGCCCTGCCGCCGCGCGCCCCGCCACGCCCTGACCCTCCGCCCGCCCCACGCACTCTCTGCATGGGGCGCTTCACCCACCTCGACGAACCCACCCTGAGCGCGCTCCTCGCGCGCTTCGGGGTTACCTCTGTCTCGACGACGCCCATCGACGCCGGATCGGTGAACACCTACGTCCGCGTGGTGGATCGTTCGAGCACGTACTATCTCCGCGTCGACGAGCGCGCCGACGCCGCCGCGGTGCGCCATGAGATCGCGGTCCTCGGGCGCATCACCGCGCCGCCGGTGCCCCGCGTCGTGCCCACCCTCGACGGCGGGGCGTTCACCCAACACGGCGACAAGCCCGTGCTGCTGTTCGCGGAGCTCCCCGGCGAGAGCGTCCCCTGGGCCGCGCTCACCCCCGCGCACCTCGCCACCCTCGGACGCGCCGTCGCGGCGCTGCACGCGGCGGATCCCCGGGGACTCGACCCCCATCGCTTTCACCCCCAGGCCCTCGACGAGGAGCACTACCGCCCGCTGCGGTCGTTGATCCTGCGGGAGCGGCCCGACATCGGCGCGGCGTTGGACGACGTCTTTCGCGAGGGGTGGGCGACGTACGCCTTCGCGACGCTGCCGCGCGCCATCGTGCACGCCGACCTCTTCGTCGACAACCTGCACTTCGACGGCGACACCTGCGGCCTGCTCGACTTCGAGGCCGCGGGCGAGGGACCCCGCGCGCTCGACCTCGCCATCGCGCTGCACGCGTTGTGCTTCGACGTCGCGGCCGAGGCCTTCGTGCTCCCGCGCGTCGACGCGCTGCTCGACGCGTGGCGCGCGGTGCACCCCCCCACCGGGGCCGAGCGCGCCGCGTGGCCCGCGCTGCTCACCTTCGGCGCCGCGCGCTTTCTCTTCACCCGCGTGCGCGACTTCGACCTCGGCCCGGGCGCATCCTCGCAGCCCGTGCGCAAGGACCCGCGCGATTTCCTCAAGGCCCTCCGCGCCTCCCCCGACCTCGCGCGGCGGCGGCCGCTGTGAGCGGGCCCACGCGCAGAGAGCTCCTCACCGGACTGCTCGGCGCGCCCCTCGCGCTCAGCGCCTGTCGCCTGCCGCGACGGCTCCCAC
>JBILLI010000289.1:0-8955 GCA_044376155.1 Polyangiales bacterium | reverse complement strand
CACGTCCACGGCGAGGTCACCCGCGACCCCCACGGCCGCGGACTGATGCACCGCGCCGACGCCCTCCAGCACGAACGCCGCGCGCCGCAATGGCACCCGCGCGACGACCGCGAGCGCGAGGTGCACGGGGCCCCACAGCGCGAGGTCCAGCGCGCCTCCGCCGCGCGCGGCGATCCAGGGCTCCCACGTCGAGGCGGGGTCGCTCACGCCGTAGCCCTCCGCGCGGATCGCGCCGGCCTCGACGCCCGCGCAGGGCCCCGCCCGCCAACGCCCGCGCCCCCAGCGCGCGCACACCGAGAGCGATCCCGTCCAGGCCTCGAAGCGGCCGCCCCGGCGGGCGTCGAAGGACGCGTCCTGCGGCGGGAGCCACGCGGCGTCGAGGCGCAGCGCCCACCGCGAGGCGCCGAGCGAGAGCGCGACCGAAGGACCCACAGCGACCGACGGCGCGAGGCCGGCATCAACCCGCAGTCCGAGGCCCACGCTCGCCCACCACGGCGAGGCCCGGGGGGAGTCACGAGGGGGAGGCGGCGCAGGCGGAGGCGGCGGGGGGGGCGGGGGCGCCGTCGGGCTGGACGGTCCACGCGAGGAGCAGCGCGGCGGTCTCGGCGAGCTCATCGCACCGCGGCGCGGAGAGCGTCTGCGACGTGGCCGTGCCCTCGTTCGCGGCGCGCACGGCGGCGACGAAGCCGGTCCCGTCGGAGCGCACGGTGACGTCCCACCGCACGCGCGCCTCGCGCTGCGCCGCGGCGCCCACGAGGGTGGCCACGCGGGCGCGCACGGCGGCGGCGCGGGGGCAGATGGTGGGCGCGTCCCACCGGAGCGACCAGGAGGGGAGCGCCTGCGAGGACGCGACCGCGGCGTGACCGAGCAGCGCGGCGCCCAGGAGCGCGACGCGGCGGGTGCGTGGGCGAGACGGGCGCGAGGCGAACAACACGGCAGCGGCGCCCACGAGAGCACGGACCGGCGGGTCCGCAAAACCCTCGGGTCAGCGGCGGCGCTTCTTCGCGGGCGCGCGGGGCGGCGCCACCACGGGGGCGGGCGTCGTCGGATCCTCAAGCGCCGCAGGGGGTTCTGACACAACCACGGGCGCCGACGGCAGCGCCGCGGCGGGCTCGTGGGCGGTCCAGAACGCGGTCATCTTGGGCCAGAGGCGCTCGGCGGCCTTGCGCGAGACCACGGCGCCGACGTGTCCGCCGGGGAGGTGCACGCGCTCCTTCACCGTCGACGACACGCGCTCCAGCAGCGCGCCCGCGCTGGGCCCCGGCACGATGTTGTCGTGCTCGAAGGTCACCGCGAGCACCGGGCAGCGGATGTCGCTGAGCCGCACCGGTCGCCCGCTGAGCGTGAAGGTGCCGCGCATGAGCCCGTCGTCGCGGTAGAGCCCCTGCACGTACTTCGCGTAGGCCTCCCCGGGGAAGGACACGTTGTCGTTGCCCCAGGTCTCGAGCGCGAGAAAGCCGTCGAGGAACTCGTCGTCCCACGCGCGGTCGAGCACGTGCGCGGCCTTGGAGAGGTTGAGCGTGGGGCGCAGCATCTGAAACGCGCCCTGCATGAGCTGCCACGGGACGTTGCCGAAGCCCGCGACCATCGCGCCGAGGTCGAAGGTCGGCGTGCGGGTCCACACCGAGAGCAGGCCCTCGTCGTGGAAGGACACGGGCGCCGCGAGGGCGGTGAGCGACGCGACGCGCTCAGGGCGCACGGCGGTGTAGATCGCCGTGAGCGTGCCCCCGAGGCAGTACCCCAGGAGGTGGACCTTCTCGGTGCCCGCGAGCCGCGACGCGACGCGCACGGCGCGGCCGATGTAGCCGTCGCAGATCTCGTCGAAGGTGAGGTAGCGGTCCTCGGCGCCGGGGGTGCCCCAGTCGATGATGAAGACGTCGAAGCCCTGCGCCACGAGCCACTCGGCGAAGCTCTTGCCCGGCTGCAGGTCGAGCACGTAGTGCCGGTTGATGAGCGAGGGCACCAGCAGCACCGGCGTGTGATGGGCCACGCCCTCACGCCGCGCGCGGTAGCGCAGCAGGCGCCACTTGTTCTCGCAGTGCACCGCGTCGCTCGGGGTGGTGGCCACGACCGGCTTCGTGCGGGCGGCCAGGCCCAGGAGGTTGCTCCAGCGGCGCGCCTCGCGGGCGTTGTCGGTGAGGGTCACGCTCACGCGCCGCGCTCCTCGTAGAGGCCCTCGAACTGCGCGCGAAAGGCCTCGTAGACCTTCTTGCGGCGCACCTTCAGCGAGGCCGTGAGCAGCCCGTTCTCCACCGTGAGCGGCGCGTCGATGACGGCCCAGCGCTTGATCGTCTCGTAGCTCGCGAGGGTCGCGTTCACCGCCTCGACGCGCTGCCGCACGAGGGTCTCGACGTCGTCGCCGCGCACCTTCGCCGCGGCCACGGCCACGGGGTCGAGCCACACGCCCGCGACGAGGTAGCGCCGCCCGTCGCCGTAGACCACCACGTGCGCGAACATCGGGTCGTCGCGAAAGCGCAGCTCGATGTTGGCCGGGGGCACGTTCTTGCCGCCCGCGGTGACGAGGATGTCCTTCTTGCGGTCGATGATCTGCAAGAAGCCGTCGTCGGTGAAGCGGCCGACGTCGCCGGTCTTGAACCAGCCGTCGTCGGTGAAGGCCTCGCGGGTGGCCTCGGGCTCCTTGTGGTAGCCGTGAAAGATGCTCGGGCCGCGCGCGAGGATCTCGCCGTCTTCGGCGAGGCGCAGCTCCACGCTGGGCAGGGTCTTGCCCACGGTGTCGAAGCGAAACGCCGTGGGGCGGTTGAGCGTGAGCGTGGGCGAGCACTCGGTGAGCCCGTAGCCCTCGATGATCAGCAGGCCCTGGGCGTGGAGGAGTTCTTTGACCTCCTGCTTGAGCCCGGCGCCGCCCGAGAGGCAGAACTTCAACCGGCCGCCGGTGACCTTCGCGAGGCGCTCGCGGCGCGCGGCGGGGTCGCGCTCGGCGGCGACGGCGGCGGCGATCTTCTCCCAGTACGCGGGCACCGACATGAACACCGAGGGGCGGATCTCGGCGAGCTTCGGCAGCACGTCGGCGGGGGTGCAGAGGTAGCTGGTGAAGCCCAGGGTGTTGCCCAGGCAGAGCTCGCCGAAGCCGAAGATGTGCGCGAAGGGGAGCCAGAGGGCGTCGACGGGCTCGTCGTCGATGACCGGGCCGTTGTTCTCGAGCCAGTCGCGGCCGTTGACCCCCACCATGCGGTGGGTGAGCGGCACGCCCTTGGGGTTGCCCGTGGTGCCCGAGGTGTAGAGCATCATCCCGGCTTGATCGAGGTCGATGCCGTGGAGCACGGACTCGAAGCGGGAGGGTTCGTCCATGTGCAGCGCGGCGCCGAGGGCGCGGGCGCGGGACCAGTGCACGATGCGGCGGGTGACCTCGACGGCGGCGGGGAGGTCTGCGCCCGAGGGGTTGTTCGAACGAAGCCCCGCGAGGACCTTGAGGGGGTCGAGGGCGTCGTCGAGCAGCACGATGCGGCGCACGTTGGCGTAGTCGCCCCAGCGCTCGAAGACCCGCGCGAGCAGGGCGGCGGTGTCGACGAAGACCACCACCGCGTCGGAGTGCTGCACCACGTAGGCCGCCTGCGGCGCCGTGCTCGCGCCGTACACCGGGACCATCACCCCCGCCGCGGCCTGGATGGCCAGCGCGGCGGCGCCCCACTCGATGCGGTTGGGCGCGAACACCGCCCCGCGGTCGCCGGGCTGCATCCCCTCGGCCACGAGGAAGAGCGCGACCTCGCGGATCATCGCCGCGAAGGCGCCCCACGTCACCGCGCGCCAGTCCCCCTCGGGGGTGGGCACCATGAAGCGCGGTCGGGCGCGGCGCGCGTCGAGGGAGTCAAACACCGCCCGGGGGGCGGGCTTCAGGTCGAGGTAGGGGGTGATGTCCATGGCGGGGCCCTTCGGGACGCAGGGGGCGGAGGGTGCGGTCAGTTCGCGCCGGGCTGCGCGGGGTCGCGCTTCGGCGGGGCCGCAGACTGCATCTCCGCGAGGCGCTCCTCAAGGTCGATGAGGCGGCTCTGGAGCTGATTGAGCGCGTGCAGCGAGCGCTCCTGATCGCGGCGGGTGGGGAGGCCCCACATCGACCACCACGTGGCCGCCGCGCGGTCCACCGCGGCCTTGGACTTCATCGCCGCGCTCAGCATCGCGCCCGAGGGCGTGAGCACCATGGGCGACCGCAGCACGGTCTCCAGGTACTTGGCCGTCGTGTTCTCCCAGGCGTCGAAGCCCTTCTTCCAGGTCTCCCAGTCCATCATCGCGGTCGCTCCGTGGGTTGTTGCACCGCAGCAACGACGGTGCTCCTCCGGCCTCTACGCCACCGATCCAGCCCCGTCAAGACCGGATCTTGTGCGACGCACAAAGTCCTCCCGCAGCGCAACACAACCGCCGCGCGGTGGTGTATGCATCCCGCGATGCGCAGCGCGACCGGCCCGAGGATCGTGAAGAAGTATGGCAACCGGCGTCTCTACGACACCGCCGAGAGCCGCTACGTCACCCTGGAGGAGCTCGCGGCGAGCGTGCGGGCCGGGGCCGAGGTGCGGGTGGTGGACGCGCAGACGGGCGACGACCTCACGCAGACCGTGCTCCTGCAGATGGTCTTCGAGGGGCGCGGGGCGGCGCAGTTTCTGTCCGTGCCGATCCTCACGCAGCTGGTGCGCATGAGCGACGACGCGCTCGCGGATTTCCTCGGCCGCTGGCTCTCCGCGGCGATGGAGCTCTACCAGAGCGCCCGCAGCGGGATCACCTCGGTGGTGCCCTACAACCCCCTGTCCGTCCCCTACGCCGCGGGCAACCTCCTGGCCCGAGTGCTCAGCGCCGTGCCCGGCCCGTGGATGCCCCCGCAGATCGCGCCGCCCGCCCCCTTCCCCGGGACCTTCCCCGAGGCCCACAGCCCCCCCGCGGAGCCCTCCTCGGAGACCGCCGCCACCCCCGCGCCGACCCCCGCCGCGGCGACCAGCGTCGACGCCGCGGTGGAGTCCCTGCGGCGCGAGCTCGAGGCCCTGAAGCGCTCCCTTCGCGGCGATGCACAAACCGCTTCGCCGCAGCGCAACAAGTCCACGCCCACCGGGAAAACCAAGCTTTCCAAGAGCCGCCGGAGCGCCAGCGGGGCGGAGTGAGCGGACGACTTTTGTGCGTCGCAACATTTTTCCTTGACGCTCCGCGGCGTCGACGTTAGATCGCAGGCCACGATGGCAGCGACCGCACGGCGCGGCGCCGCACGAGGAGAGAGCACCATGAGCGAGAAGACCGCCCCGACCTTCCCCTTCACCCTTCCCTTCGGCGTCGACGCGATGCGCAAGGCGATGACCGACGCGCAGGAGCGCTGGGGCTCGCTGGTCGACGACGCCGCGAAGCTTGAGGGCCACGGGATGAGCCACGCGCGCACGATGGTCGACGAGAGCGCGAAGCTCGCCCACGAGACGCTCAACTACTGGACCAACCTGCACAACGAGTGGCGCAAGGTCGCGACCGAGGCCACGAAGCGCTCGCTGGACCTCGTCTCGCCCCGCTGAACGTTCCCCCTTCACCGCACGGAGTGACCATGCAGGGCATCCTCGACCTCCCCGGAACGATGGCGCAGTCTCTTCAGGAGCTCGCCACGACGATGGCCTTCGGGCGCGACCCGATGCCGCCGCCGCAGCTCGCGCCCACGCCGAAAGACACCGTGCTGCGCGATGGCATCGCGCAGCTCTATCGCTTTCGCCGGCCCGAGGGGGCGCCCGCGGCCACGCGTCGCCCGCTGCTGGTGGTGCCGTCAATGATCAACCGCTGGTACGTGCTCGACCTTCGCCGGGGCAACAGCTTCTGCGAGGCGCTGGCCGCCGCGGGCATCGACGCCTACCTCCTCGACTGGGGCGTGCCCCAGGACGAGGACCGGTACTTCACCTGGGACGAGGCGCAGGATCGCCTGCACCGCATGGTCCGCGCGGCGCTGCGCGACAGCGGCGCCGACCAGCTCGCGATCATGGGCTACTGCATGGGCGCGACGCTCTCGACGATCTACACCGCGCTGCACCCCGAGAAGGTCTGCGCGCTGGTGAACCTCGCGGGCCCCATTGATTTCTCCAAGGGCGGACTGCTCCAGCACATGGTCGACCGCCGCTGGTTCGACAGCAGCGCGGTGGCGGCCGCGGGCAACGTCGCGCCGACGCAGATGCAGAACGGCTTCAGCGCGATGCGCCCGACGCTGAACCTCTCGAAGATCGTGGGCTACGTCGACCGCATGGGGTCGAAGTCGGCCCGCGACGGGTTCTACGCGATGGAGACCTGGGGCAACGACAACATCCCCTTCCCCGCGGCGGCCTACGAGACGTACATCACCGACCTCTACCAGAAGAACAACCTGGTGCGCGGGGAGCACCGCGTGCGCGGTCGGGTGGCGAACCTCAAGAACATCACCTGCCCGATCCTGGTCATCGGCGCCGAGCGCGACACCATCTGCCCGCTGCCCGCGGCGCAGGCGCTCATCGAGCACGCCGGAGCCACCGACACCTCGGTCTTTCATGTGCCCGGCGGTCACGTCGGCGCCGTGGTAGGGAGCAAGGCGTCGAAGGAACTCTACCCCCAGACCGCCGCCTGGCTCCGCGCGCGCCTCGACGCGTAGCCCCTCCCCGCAGCGGCCCCACCGAAGACACCCCCTCATGTCGTCACGCCTGCCGCCGCTCGCCTTCGCCCTCCTTCACGCCTGCGCCGCGGGCACCGACGTGCCCCCCGTGGACGCCTCGCGCGACGTCTCGGCGCCCCGCGACGCGGCGGTGAACGACGTTGTCGCCGATGTGTCGACCGGGAGCGATGCGGGCGCGGAGGATGTGGTGTTCACCGACGCGTTCACGCCGGTGACGGATGGCGGGTGCCGCCCGAACAACGACGGGGTGATCACCCGCGCGGAGTTCCCCGGGGTGGTGGGCGCGAGCGCGCTGTACCTCGTGAACCGCGACGGGGTCACGGTCGACGGGGTGAACACCACGGGGGTTCTCACCGAGGGCGTGCGGCGGTGGGACTACTCCGCGCGTCGCATGGACGACCAGCCCGTGCTCGACGAGGTGCTCTCGGCCCAGGGCCGCTGGTGGAGCGGGCAGTACGCCGACGCCACCTTCGCGTCGGTGATCGATCGCACGGCGAACCTCCTCGGGGTGTACCGACTCAGCGCCACCGCGCTGGAGCTTCTGGGCACCGTCTCGACCACGGCGAACCAGACCAACCTGCGCTTCACGCCACCCGTGCAGATCCTGCGGTTCCCGCTGCGCGTGGGAGATCGCTGGCAGCAGACGGTGAACGGCAACGGCACGGTGAACTTCACGCCGTTGGTGAACGTGACGAACTACAGCACCAGCGTCGACGCGCAGGGCGAGGTGTGGACCCCCGCCGCGCGCTTCCCGGTGCTGCGCGTGAACACCACGCTGGAGCAGAGCATTCCGCTCACGGTGTTCCGTCGCGCGCTGCGCACCTACGCGTTCATCACCGAGTGCGGCGGGCTCGTGGCCCGCGTGGCCAGCGTCGAGAACGACACCGCGGAGAACTTCACCCGCGCGTCGGAGTACCGGAGGCTCAACCTTTGATCCGCGCCCTCGCGCTGGTCTGCGCGCTCACCCTCGGATGCTCCGCGTGGCAACGCCCCGGAGAGCCCCTGGGCGCGCGCCTCGGCCCCGACGCGCGCTACGTCCACGCGCGGGACGGGCGGGCGATCTACACCGAACTCCGCGGCCCGTCGGAGGGCCCTGCGACCCCCGTGCTCCTGGTGCACGGCTTCGCCAGCAACCACGACGTCTGGGACCCGCTGGAGCCCGCGCTCCGCGAAGGTCGCCGCACGATCAACGTCGACCTCCCGGGCTTCGGCTGGTCGGCCCGCACCGAGGGGGACTACAGCCCCCAGGCGCTTGCGGAAGTACTCATCGATGTGATGGACGCCGCGGGGGTGCAGCGCGCCGACGTCGTCGCCCACTCCTGGGGGAGCTCGGTGACCCTCGCCCTCGCCCTCGCCCACCCGGAGCGCGTGCGGCGCATCACCCTGATTGGGGCGTGGATCTACGACGAGCAGATCCCGCCCTTCTTCCGCTGGGCGCGCGTGCCGGGCGTGGGCGAGACGCTCTTCAGCGCGTTCTACACCGAGCGCCCCGCCGATCGATTCCCCGACGCCTTTGACGATCCGAGCCTGGTCTCGCAGGAGCTCGTCGAGGCCATCGAGCAGAGCCTCTCGCGCCCGGGCACCTCCCGCGCCGCCCTCGCCGCCGCGCGCGGGCAGTGCTTTCTGCAGATGGAGCGGCGCTACCGCACCATCGCCCACCGCACGCTGCTGGTGTGGGGCGAAGACGACCACGTCGCGCGTCTGCGCTTCGGCGAGCGCCTGTCGCAAGAGATGCCCGACGCCCGCCTCGCCCCCCTCCCCCGCACCGGGCACTTCCCCATGATCGAGTCCGCGGCGGCCACCCGCCGCCTCGTGCGGGAGTTCCTCGATGCGCCCGATCCCGTTGCGCCGCAAGCGGTTGCGACGGGTGATGGAGGGGTGCCGTGAGGCTCGCGCTGACGCTCTCGGTGCTCCTCGCGTCGGTCACGGCGCGCGCGCAGACGCCCGGCGAGGCCGCCCCCGCGACGCCCACCCGCGGGCCGGGGGATGAAGGCGCCGCGGGCGACCGCGAACCCTTTCGCGACGCCCCGGGGGTCACGCCGATTCACGAGTCCCTGCGCGACACGGGCGGCGCGCGCGACACCCGCGTGCGCGTGCGCGGCTTCTACCGCACCCGCGGTGACCTCGGGCTCAACTGGGACCTGGGGCGCGGCCCCACGCCCTCCCTCCCCAGCGTGTGGCCCACGCCCTACGCCGAGCGCGCGGGGCGCAACACGCAGACCAACCTCGACATGCGCCTGCGCTTCGACGTCACCGCCGACATCGGCTGGGGCGTCTCGCTGCACGGCCGCGCGCATGTGCTCGACAACCTCCGCTGGGGCTCGGTGCCTGACGGCGAGTTC
>JBILLI010000009.1:0-28711 GCA_044376155.1 Polyangiales bacterium | reverse complement strand
ACCGCCTCCTGGTCGCGTGGACGGGCGGCGCGGTCACCGACGACGAGGTGCGGGTCACCGTGCGCGCGCGCTCGCTCTCGCGCGACGGCGCCCCGACGCGGCTCGTGGCCACCCACAGCGGGCTGCACGGCGACATCGGCGACACCCTCGAGGTCACCCCCGACGAGGGCGGGGGCGCGTCGCTCTGGGTGAGCGCATCGCACTGCGCGGCAGAGACTTCTGCGCCGCCCGGGCTCTCGCCCCCCGAGGATCCGTCGCTGAACATCGAGGCGCCGCGGCGGGTGCTGATGCCGCAGCAGGCGATGCGCGACGCGCCGGGGTTGCCGGTGCGCTGCGGGCCGCTGTCGCTGTTTCGCGTGCGGCTCGACGCGCGCGACGAGGTGCTGGGCCGCGACCCGCTCGCGCCCCTCGCGCGGGACCTCGCGGCGCGCGCGGGAGAGCGGTGGATCCTCGCGGTGAACACCCCCCAGGGGGTAACCCTGGCGCGCGGCACCTCGGGGAACGACGGGTTCGCGCTGCGGTCATTCGACGGCGCGGCGATCACCCCCGAGGTGCCCGCGGCGCGGATGCAGGACCTCGCGCTGCGTCAGCGCGCGAGCGAGGAGACAACGATCGTCGAGGCGCCCGTGCCGCCGCCCGACGCGGCGCGCTTCGACCCCGGCGAGGTCGCGCTGCTCGCGGCCGCGGGGGATGCGTCGATCACCGTCGCGCGCGGGCGACGCGCGCTGCACCGCCTCGACGCGGCGGGTGCGGCGCGGGCCTTCGCGGTGGCGCCGCGGAGCGTGACGGCGCTGCAGGCGCTCGACGGCGCGACGCCGTGGCTGCTGACGCGCGAGGGCGCGTGGAGCGGCGCGGTGCGCTGGTCACCCCTGACGCCGTCCGCCGACGGGGCCGAGCCCGCGCGGTGGGCCGTCGCCTCGCCGCTGCCGACGCCGCCCCCGGGGTCGCCGCCGCCGCTGTGGGACGAGGCCTTCGCGCGCCTCTGGACCCGGGCGCGCGCCGCGCGGGCGGTGTTCATGCGGCACGAGAATTCCGCGGGCGCCCTCGCGGCGCGGCCCGAGGCGCCGACCGACCCGCGCATGCCCGCGATCATCGCCAACCGTACCCGCCTGCGGGGGCGCTGGGAGAGCGTGTGCGGGCAGCTCCGGGGCCGGGCGTCGCAGCTCGCGCGCGGCGGCGCGGGGCCTGACGTGATGCAGGGGGTGAACAGCCTCTGCGAGATCCACGCGGACCTGCAGCTCGGCGTGCCGATCAACCCCGCGCTGTGACCGCGGCGAGGATCGCGCGCATCCGCTGCACGACCTCGTCGGCGCGGTCGGGGCGGGCCTCGGGGTCCTTCGCGAGGAGCTGGAGGATGAGCGCGTCGAGCTCGGGCGGCAGGTCTTCGCGCAGCGAGGCGGGGGAGGGCGGCGGCTGCTTCACGTGGGCCATGAGCAGCGCCATGAGCTCCTCGTGCTCGAAGGGCACGCGGCCCGTGAACATCTCGAACATCATCACGCCGAGGGCGTAGAGGTCGGCGCGGTGCGTGGCGCCGGTGAAATTGCTGATCTGCTCCGGGGCGATGTACGCGGGCGTGCCGGCGGTGAAGCCCGCCTGGGTCTTCGAGGGCTCGGCGCGGCGCTTGGCGATGCCGAAGTCCATGAGCTTCACGATGCCCGCGCGGGTCACGAAGAAGTTGTCGGGCTTCACGTCGCGGTGCACCACCCCGGCGGCGTGCGCGACGCCGAGCGCGGTGCACGCCTGCACCATCACCCGCAGCCCCGTGGCGATGGGGACGCGCGCCCGCATCCAGTCGGTGAGCGACTGCCCCTCCAGCAGCTCCATGGTGATGAAGCGTCGGCCGGACCACAGCCCGAGGTCGTGCAGCCGCACGATGTTGGGATGGGTGAGCTGCCGCGAGAGCGAGACCTCCTGTTTGAACCGCTGGAGCATCTGCGCGTCGTCGGCGTCGAGGCCGAAGAGCTTGATGGCCACGGGCTCGTCGAGCTCGAGGTCCTGCGCGCGGAACACCGTCGACATGCCCCCGTGCCCGATGGTCGCCTCGACGCGGTAGCGGTCGTTGATCACGTCGCCGACGCGCAGGGTCGCGTCGGGCGGCTCGATGGCGCGCGTGGGCGCGTGGGCCTCGGGCAGCGGCGCGGCGGGCAGCGGCGGGAGGTCGGGGAGCTCGGGCAGCGCGTCGGGGAGCGACATGCGCCCGTCGGGGAGCGACATGCGCCCGCCCGGGGGCGCGAGCTCGGCGGGGGGGAGGTCTGGGGTGCGGGCGGCGGCGCCGCGGAGGGCCGCGAGGCGCGCGGGCGCGTCGCGAAACGCGGGGTCGCTCTCGAGCAGCCGGGTGAACGCGAGCCGCGCGCTCTCCGCGTGTCCGCCGGTCTCGTAGAGCCTCCCGAGCACGTACAGCGCCTCGCGCTCGTCGGCGCTCTCGGGGCGCAGCGAGAGAAAGTGTGCGACGAAGCGGTCGAGGCCGAAATCCAGCGTGCCCCGCGGCGCGGCGATGGCCACCGCGCGCACCACCGACTTGCGGTATCCCGGGTGCTCGGCCGGCACCATGAGCAGCGCCGCGAGGCAGCGTTCGCTCTCGCCGCCCTTCGCGAAGCACTTGCTCGCGTCGTAGGGGTTGTTCGCGGCGAGGTAGAACTCCCCCGCGCGCACCCACAGCCCCAGGGTCACGGCCATGCGCGCGGCGTCGTTGGGGCGGCGGGCGGCCTCGTAGGCGCGCATCGCGTCGTCGAAGCGCCGCTGCTGCTCCAGCGCGTGGCCCCGCTGCGCGGCGTCGCCCTCGCCGCGGGGGGCCGTCCAGGTCGTGTGCTGCTGCTGCGCGGCGCGCAGCGCGCGGGCGTTCGCCACGTCACCCGCGCGCTCGAGCGCGTCGATGCCGCGGGCGTGCTCCCCGAGGGCCGCGAAGACCTCCGCCGCGGTGAGCGCGTCGCCGCCGCGCGCGAGGTGCTGCGCCGCGGTGCGCGCGCGGTGCCGTCCGGCGGCGTCGAGGCCCTCGAGCTTCGCGACGGGCGTCTGCAGCGAGGCGAGCAGGGTGCTCCCGGCCGCCGCGTAGCGCTGCGTCGCGACGAGCAGACGCACGGCCTCGTCAACGAGCTGCGCGCGGAGATAGCCCCGCACGGCGGCGTCGATGTCACCGCGCTGTTCGGCCCGGTGGGCCTCCTCCAGCTGCTTGCGTGTCTCGGGGTCCATCAGTGCGCGGGGGACGAGGGAGCGTGAGGTGTACTCCCTTTGCGCGGCGCTGGGGAGGGGTCGCGCAGGGCGTTGAGGATCGCGCGGCACGACGGCGTGAAGAGGTCGTCGGGGGGGTCGTGGTCGTAGCAGGTGGCCCAGACGTTCACTTCCAGAAAGACCGGTGCGTCTTCGGCGAGGGCGAGGTCCCAGCCCAGCGAGACCGCGTCGGGGGCGAGGCGGTCGTGCGCGTCGAGGGCCATCTCCACGCAGCGCGCGAAATGCGGAACCTCGACGCCGACGAACGCGCGCCCGGTGTCGGCGTGGGTGTGGTGCCGTACGGGCTCGCCGCGGAGCATCGTGCCGAAGGTCTTCTTGGTGACGCCGGGCAGGATGCGCCCGCGCGCGTCGACCTGCGCCCACACGCCGCCCTGCTGGGTGTTGTCGACCACCGAGCCCGCGCGGCCGATGCGAATGGCGCAGCGACCCACGCGGAGCGCGCCCGTGTCGGGGTCGCGCAGGGTGAGCACGCGGAACGACGACAGCGGCGCCTCGTCGGAGAACACCGCGCGGAGGGTGGGGTGGTTGCGCAGCGGGCGCTGCACGATGAGCGAGCCGTCGTCGGGGATCTCGCGGAGCTCCTCGCCGCGCAATCGCTGCACGCCGTAGCCGAGGTCGGCCGTCGGGAGCTTCACGATCCAGCTCCCGCCGCGCTGCGCGGCCTCGGTGACGGTGACGGTCTCGGGCAGGGGCAGGGCAGCCTCGCGGCAGGCGGCGAGGAAGCGCAGCTTGTCGTCGAGGGCGCAGTAGTCGCCGCGCCCGTGGGCGTAGCGCCATCCGTGGGTCATCGCGAGGGCGTAGTCAGGGCGCGACCACGCGATGTCGGCCTCGGGGAGCTCGGCGTCGGGGTAGAGCGTGGCGAGCTCGGGGCGGCGCATCGCAAAGGAGAGGTACCGCCGCGCGCGGGTCGGTCGACGCAGCGCGCGCAGGAGCACCACCGCGGGCCAGAGCAGCAGGAACGCGAGGTAGAGCCCGCGCATCGGGAGCCGCGGGTGCGCGCGGGCGCCGTGGAGCTCGGCGAAGGTGCGTCCGTCGACGCGGGCCACGCGGTCCCAGAGCGCGTAGGGCACGCAGAGGGCCCAGACGCAGACCTCGTCGGGGGTCTCGGGGAGCTCCGCCCGCCGCGCGAAGCGCGCGACGCAGCGCCACCAGCGGAGCGGGGTCACAGCGTCGTGGGGGTGATGGAGAGGCGGTAGGCGCCCCGCGCCGTCGCGTTGAGGCCCGCGACGTAGACGTAGTAGGTCCCGGGGTCGAGGGTGACGTCGAAGGCCGCGGCGAGGCCGAGGCCCGGCGCGTCGTCGATGCACGCGTTGGAGATGTTCGTGCCGGGGCACATGTCGCCCTGCGTGAGCCACATCACGGTGTCGAACGACGAGCCCTCGGTGGAGAAGTTCACCCGCGACCGGCGGTTCAGCCGGTAGCGGAACACGGCGTCTTCCGACGACTCCCCCGAGAGGCACCAGATGGTGCTGTCGCGTCGCAGCATGGAGGTGTTGCCGATGAACAGCCCGCCGCCCTCGGGCACGGCGTAGGCGCCGTCGCAGGTGTCGTTGCCGTCGACGTTCACGGGCGTCACGGGGGCGCGGGCGTCGAGGGTCACGGTGTAGTCGCGGTTCAGCGTGCCCTTCACCACCAGGAAGTAGGTGCCCGGCTCCATCGCGCTGACCGTGAGGCGCGCGCCGGTGGCGCCGAAGCCCGCGCGGCAGCCGTTCTCCATCGTGCGGTCGCCGCAGGCGCGCTGGATCGCGAGGTAGTTCACGTCGCTCACCCCGCCGCGCACGGTGGCCACCACGTCCGAGCGCTCGGACAGGGTGAAGCGGTAGACCACGTCGCGCTGCCCCGACGCGCATGACATCGTCACGTCCTCTTCCATGTTCGCGTACGAGCCCATCTGCATGGAGTTCACCGGCAGGGCGATGGGGTTCGCGCAGGTGTCACCCGGCGGGGGCATGGTGGGCGCGCCGGTGGTCACCTCGAGGTTGAAGCCCGCGGTGCGCGGGCCCTCGACGATGATGAAGTAGGTCCCCGCGGGGAGGTTTCGCGCGGTGAACTGCGAGGGCGCGCCCGAGGCGCAGCGCAGGGTCATGGGGCTGCGCACGCAGCGGTCGACGATGGACGCGGTGAGAAAGCTGTTGGTCCCCACGCCGCTGAGGCGCACGGAGACGTCGCGGGGCTCGGCGAGGGTGATGGTGTAGGTGAGGTCCGCCGAGGTGCCGCCGCAGCGGGTGACCACGTCGTCGGCGACGCCGACCAGGTCACCGGTGAACATCCCGCCGCCCGGGGGGATCACAGTGGGGGTCATGCACGTGTCGTTGGTGGGCGCGGGGGTCGACGGGTCGAGGACGATGTTCACCGACGCCTCCACCCCCGCGGTGCCGCCGCCCGCCGCGCCGAGCACGAAGAAGTACTCCCCGGCGGGCAGCGCGCGGGCGCGCCAGACCGAGGGGAATCCCAGCACGCAGTCGCGCACGTCGGTGCTGGCGGGGTTGTCGATGGACGCGCAGGTGTTCTGCGGCTGCAGGTACAGCAGCGCCGAGCCGCCGGGCTGGTTCTCGGCGGTCACCACGATGTCGCGGGGCTCGGTGAGCGCGAGGCGCAGCACCACGTCGCGCTGGGCGGGGCGGTTGCCCGAGCAGCGCAGGGCGTAGTCACCCGCGGTGCCCGTGAGGCTCACCGAGAAGCGCCCGCCGCGGGACACGTCAATGGCCGAGGCGCAGGTGTCGCCCGGCGGGCGGGTGCAGCCGCCGGGCTCCATGGTGTCGACGAAGGTGTTGCAGTTGTTGTCGATGCCGTCGCCGCAGATTTCGGGGAGCAGCGACGAGACCCGGGGGTTGCTCTCGTCGCAGTCGCCGCCGGTCCAGCACGCGCCCGCGTCGGGGACGCCCGCGTCGCAGGTGGGGCTGCTGCAGCGCCAGTCGGGGTCGCCGTCACGGTCGAAGTCCCGCGGCTCGTGCTCGCAGCGCTTCGTCTCCTCGTTGCACCGGTCGATGGTGCAGGTGAAGTTGTCGTTGCACGCCACGGGGGTGCCGCGGATGCACCCGCGCCGGGCGTCGCAGGTCTCGAGGCCGTTGCAGTACACCCCGTCGTCGCACGCGCGGGGGTCGGCGAGGTTCACGCAGCGGCCGTCAGGGGCGCAGAAGTCGGTGGTGCAGGGCACGCCGTCGTCGCACTGGCTGTTGCGCGAGCACGACATGCCGCGGGCGCCGTCGCCCGGCACGTCCTGGCGGATGGGCGAGGGCGTGTCGGTGACGTCCAGGAGCGACGCGTCCATGCCGACGGCGGCGTCGGAGAAGGTCGGCTGTGACTCGCCGCAGCCCGCGGCCAGCGCGGCAAGGCCGAGCAGCGCGAGGGCGGGCGACGAGCGCAACGGGCGAAGCAAGGCGTGCACGGACCGCATCGGCGGGAGCATACCGCGACCCGGGGCGGCGATGGGAGCGCTGCAGGACGACGGGGCGTGCCCACTCCGACAGAGGGGTGTGGTATCGCTTCGCCCGATGATCAACCGCCGCACGAAGATCGTGTGCACCATCGGTCCGGCGTCGAACAACGCCGACACCATCGACGCCCTCATCGCCGCGGGCATGGACGTCGCCCGGCTGAACTTCAGCCACGGCACCCACGACGACCACCGCCGCGCCATCGGGTTCATTCGCGACGCCAGCCGCAGCCGGCAGAAGGCCGTGGCGATCCTCGGGGACCTCTGCGGCCCGAAGATCCGCGTGGGGCGGCTCTCGGGCGCTGCCCGGGACATCACCCGCGGCGAGGAGCTCGTGCTCTTCGCGGGCGACGCCTCGGAGGACGAGCGCGTGCCCGTGCGCTACGAAACCCTGCACCGGGACCTCCGGGTGGGCGACATGATCCACCTCGACGACGCGCGTATTCGCCTGCGGATCCATGCGATTCAGGGCGAGGACGTGCGCGTCACCGTGGAGGAGGGCGGGCACCTGCGCAACGGCGTGGGGGTGCACCTCCCCTCGGGCAACCTCCAGATGGACGCCCTCACCGCCAAGGACAAGGAAGACCTCGCCTTCGGCCTGGGCGAGGGGATCGACTACGTCGCCGTGAGCTTCGTGCGCTCGCCCGAAGACTCCAAGCTCGTGCGGGAAATCTGCGAGGCCTGGGGCCGCCCGCTGCCGGTGTGCGCGAAGATCGAGACCCCCCAGGCCATCGAGCGCCTCGACGCCATCGTCGCGGCGAGCGACGCGGTGATGGTGGCCCGCGGCGATCTCGGGGTGGAGTTCCCGCCCGAGCTCGTGCCGGTGCTGCAGCGCCGGGTGCTGGAGAGCGCGGCGCAGCACCGCCGGCCGGCCATCGTGGCGACCGAGATGCTGCACTCCATGGTCACCTCCACGCGCCCGACGCGCGCCGAGGCGAGCGACGTGGCCAACGCGATCTTCGACGGCGCCGACGCCACGATGCTCTCGGGCGAGACCGCCTCGGGGTCGCACCCCACCCTCGCCGTGCAGATGATGGCCCGCATCGTCTCGGCGGCCGAGAGCTCCTCGTGGTGGACGCCCAAGGTCCCGCCGCCCTACGCCCCGCCCGCGCCCTTCTCCGAGAGCATCGCGCGCGTCGCGGTGCAGGCCGCGCACGACGTGGGCGCGCGGCTCATCGCGGTGTTCACCCAGAGCGGCGACACCGCCCGGCTGATCTCCAAGGAGCGCCCGCGGGTGCCCGTGGTGGCCTTCTCGCCGAACCAGGGCATTCGCCGGCGCGTGGGGCTCTACTGGGGCGTGCAGAGCCGGGTGCTGCAGCCCATGCGCGACGCCGACGAGATGGTCGACGCGGTGCTGGCCAACCTCCTCGGCGCGGCGCTGGTCTCGCCGGGTGACCGCATCGTGCTGGTGTACGGCGCGCCCATCGCGGTGCAGGGGCGCACCAACACCCTGCGCGTGGTGCAGGTGTCGTAGTGGATCTCGACGCCGTGCGCTTCAACGCCGACGGCCTCGTCGTCGCGGTGGCGCAAGACGCGCTCACCGGCGAGGTGCGCATGGTCGCCTGGATGAACCCCGACGCCCTGCGCCGCACGCTCGATGAGCGCGTGGCGTGGTTCTGGTCCCGCTCGCGGGGGGCGCTGTGGAAGAAGGGCGAGACCAGCGGGCACACCCTCGCGGTGCGCGGCGCCTACCTCGATTGTGACGGCGACAGCGTGCTGCTGCTGGTCGAGCCCGCGGGGCCGAGCTGCCACACCGGCGCGCCGAGCTGCTTCGCGCGCGAGCACCGCGACGGGGCGTGGCGCGACGACGCCCGCCCGCGCACGGCGCTCATGGCCCTCGACCACACCCTCGCGACGCGGCGCGACGACCCCGCGGCGGCGGGGCGCTCGTACGCGCGCTCGCTCTTTGAGGCGGGCGCGGGGCGCATCGGCGAGAAGCTCCGCGAGGAGGCGGGCGAGCTGAGCGACGCGACGGCGCGAGAGTCCGACGCGCGGGTCGTCAGCGAGGCGGCCGACCTGATCTTTCACGCGGCGGTGGCGCTGACGTCGCGCGGGCTCGACACGCGCGCGGTGCTCGCGGAGCTTGCGCGCCGACACGGGATCTCAGGCCTCGCCGAGAAGGCCTCGCGCGCCCCGAAGGCGACGCCGTAGCGCACGCCGTCGGGGTCGCCCGGCAGGCGCGGCTACTCGCCCTGACCCAGCGAGAACCCGCGCACCCCGTCGAAGAGGTAGAGGTTCTCGGTCTTGATCGTCTCGACGCCCCCCTCTTCGAGGCGCTGCAGCGCCGCGATGACCTGCCCCATGGTGATCGGGTCGTACGTCGCCTTGTCATCATGGATCCGAACCTCGGGCCCGACGAATCGGCAGCGCCAGTGGTCGGTGCAGAAGGTCTCGGGAAAGCCCTCGGGCCACACCTTCACGCCCCGGTTGGTGATGAGCTTGAGCTGCAGCAGCCCCTGCGTGAGCTCCCGCAGCCGGGCGGCGAGCTGGTCGGGCGTGCGCGCGGCGTCGCACACGAAGAAGTCGACGCCGCAGAGCTGACGTCTCACCGCCGGGCGCTCGTAGACGTAGGGCTGCGATGTGACGCCCTTGGCCTGCACCGGCGCCAGCGTCGTCGGCCTGCGCCCGAGGCGCTCGATGACCGCGTCGCCGAATTCCCGCGTCCCGACCTTCTGTCGCGAGACCCCTTCGCGAAAGATGTCGGCGGTGTGGATGCCGTCTTCGAGCGCCGAGAGCCACGCGTTCTGAATGAGCTCGGCCTTCTCGGGCAGACCGAGGTGCACGAGCATCATCCCCGCCGCGTTCAGCATCGCGCTCGGGTTCGCGAGGTCATGGCCGGCGATGTCGGGGGCGCTCCCGTGAATCGCCTCGAACATGCTGATCCGGTCGCCGATGTTGGCGCTCCCCGCCATGCCGACGCTCCCGGTGAGCTCGGCGGTCACGTCGCTGATGATGTCTCCGTAGAGGTTCAGCGTGACGATCACGTCGTAGCGCTCGGGCAGGCTGGCGACGCGGGCGGTGCCGATGTCGATGATCTGAACCTCCTGCTGAATGCCTGGGTACTCCAGGCCGACGCGGCGGAAGATGTTCGCGAACATCCCATCGGTGAGCTTCATGATGTTGTCCTTCACGAGGCACGTCACCTTGCGGCGGTGGTTCGCGAGGGCGTACTCGAAGGCGTACCGGATGATCTTCTCCGTCCCCGGGAGGCTCAAGAGCTTCAGGCACTGGTAGACATCCACGGACTGCCGGTGCTCGATGCCGGCGTAGAGGTCCTCCTCGTTCTCGCGCACCACCACCACGTCCATCTTGGGGTGCAGGGTGTGCACGAAGGGGTGCAGGCTGCGGCACGGGCGGACGTTCGCATAGAGCCCCAGGGTCTTGCGGATCGTGACGTTGAGGCTCTTGTAACCGCTGCCCTGCGGGGTGGTGATGGGGCCCTTCAGGAACACGGGGTTTCGCCGCAGGGTGGCCCAGGCGTCGGTGGGGATTCCGCTGCTGTTGCCGCTGAGGTAGACCCTCTCGCCGACCTCGATGTGCTCGTAGGTCAGGCCGCAGCTCGCGGCGTCGAGCACGCGCAGCACGGTGTCGGTGATCTCGGGGCCGATGCCGTCGCCCCGGGCGACGGTGATGGATCTGCTCATTCGTTCCTGCCTTCGTCTGAATGGGGCCTGTCGCCGACGACGCGGCGCGGCCTGGAGAAGCGGGCTGCCTCGCCGACTGTGGCGTCAGGCCTCCGTGCGCGGCGCCTCGGTCTGCTCGCGGGGCCGCGTGAACAGGCTCGCGACCACCGACCCCACGAGGATCACAGCGACCGCGCCCAGCAGCGCCGGGATCGGGATCTTGTACACGTCCATCAGCAGCATCTTCGCGCCGACGAGGGTCACGATGAGGGCGAGGCCGTACCCGAGGAGGTGGAAGCGATCGGCCATGTCAGCGAGGAGAAAGTACATCGCCCGCAGGCCGAGGATCGCGAAGGTGTTCGCGGTGAACACGATGAACGGGTCCTGGGTCACGGCGAAGATCGCCGGGATCGAGTCGAGCGCGAAGATCAGGTCGGTGAGCTCGACCAGCGCGAGCACGAGGAGCAGCGGCGTGGCGTAGCGCACGCCGTCGCGCCAGACGAAGAAGCGCTCCCCCTCCAGCGCCGGGGTCATGCGAAAGCGAGCGCGCATCCATCGCAGCGCAGGGTTCTGCGCGAGGTCCGCGGGCTTGCCCTGCACGAAGAACATCTTGATCCCGGTGAAGAGCAGAAAGGCGCCGAAGACGTAGAAGACCCACGAGAAGCGGGCGATGAGCAGGGCGCCGAGGTAGATCAGCACCGCGCGCATCACGATGGCCCCCACGACCCCCCAGAGCAGCACGCGCTTCTGAAACTCCGCGGGGACCTGGAAGTAGCGAAAGATCGTGATCCAGACGAACACGTTCTCGACGGCGAGGCCCTTCTCGATGACGTACCCCGTGAAGTACTCGACCGTGCGATCGCGCGCGGTCTCGGGGCCGAAGCGTGCGGCGAGGTGGAAATACAGCCAGGCCCCGAAGGCCCCGGCGACCGCGACCCAGATGACCGACCACGCGCCGGCCTCGCGGGGCGAGACGCGCTGGTTGCCCTGGGTCTTGAGCAGCGCGAAGTCGATCAGCAGGAGCACGACGACGAGCGCCGAGAAGCCTGCGTAGAGCGTCGGCGTGCCCGTGTGGAGTGCGTCGTTCACAGCGGTCTCTCCTCCGTGGTGCACACCGCCGTGCGAGCGCCTCGTCGGAAGGGGCAGGCATCGCGTGAACCGCCTGTGCGCCGCTGCGAGGCGTCGGTGCGCGCGAGCGATGAAGCCATGACCGCCCCCGCCAACGAAGCGGCCCGACGCCGCCGTGCGAGACGCCGAGGTGTGTTGTCACGCGCATGCGCCACCGCAAGCGGCCCGCCCCCACTTTTCGGGGCGCAGGTGCACAGACCCCCGGCGTGTCGCGTGACGCCCCACGGTGTCGGGTCGCGCCGACACTCGCCCCACGGAGAACGCTCAGGGGCCGTCGTGGCCGAACTCCGCCGCACAGCGGTCACGCAGCTGCGCGCCGAGGAACACCACGCGGGCGTAGGCGTCTTGCATCTCGCGCGGCGTCACCGCGGCGCGGGCGCGCACGAGCTCGGCGACGCTGCGCACATCCGAGAGCGGGACGTGCAGCGTGACCGGGCTCTTGAGCCCCTGCGAGGCCCGCCGCGCGGCGTGGAGGACCCCCGCGAGGCGCCGCGGCGTGGCGGGGGCGACCTCGGCGAGAAGCATCTCGGCGGCGCGAAGGTACTGCTCCGCTGCGGCCTCGAGTGCCTCGGGGTGGGGATGCGCGTGGGGCCGTGAGAGCGCGAGATCGACTGCAGCGCAGAGGCTTGTGATGGGTGCAGGCGCGTCGCTGAGGTCCCACCCGAGGTCGTCGCGCACCCAGGCGAGGCCGCCGCGCACGCGATTCCACGCGAGGTCGAGGCTCCCGGGCGCGGCCCAGGGGCGCCACCACGCCTCGCACGCCGAGATCGAAGCGTGGGGGCCGGCGCGCGACACGGCCTCGCGCCACCATGCGGGCACCTGCGCCGTGGTGGGGTCCGCGCGGGCGGCGATCTCCCAGGCGTGCAGACGCCCGACGACGCAGTGCTCGAGGTAGCGCGGCGTGCCCGACGAGATGGGCGAGGAGAGCAGGGCGTCGACCCAACGTGAGAAGTTCATGCGCGCGCCCGGCGTGCTAGCAGTATGGGACCATGAGCGAAGGCTACAAGCGCTACGACGGTCCGCGCCACGAGGGCTCGGCGTCGACGTCGCCCTATCCCGTGAGCCGCCTCGGCGCGGTGATGGACCTCGTCGACACCGCCCGCGAGATCGCCCACGCCGACACGGTCATCGGCGCGGTCGCCACCGACAAGCTCGCGCAGATCGCCGAGCAGATCCGCGCGCTGCAGGACCAGGCGCGGGAGGTGCTGTCGCGCGCCCACCGCGACGCCACGCTGCACCGCGCGCGGTGTGGCTTTCAGAAGGTCGCCGGGCAGATCTATCACCTCTATGCGCGGGCCGACGGCGAGCACTACTTCTCGATGCTCTCGCCGGATGACTGGCGCGGCGCGGCCCCGCACGCGTACCAGGGCTCCTACCGCCTCGAGCCCGACCAGAGCTGGACCTCCCTCGACGAGCTCCCCGCCCGCGACGCGATGCGGGGACGGGCGCGGCTGCTCCAGGGCTGAGGGCCGCGCCTCGCGCTCACGCGTCGACCGGGTCGGGCAGCCGCAGCAGCACGTCGCTCCAGTACGCATCCGCCTCCACCCCCGCGCACGCGAGCAGCGCGAACACGATCTCTTCGCGCGAGGCGTCGCGGGGGATGGCGACCTCGACCCAACGCTCGCCGGGCCGGTCCCAGCGCTCCCCGCCCTCGATGCGGAGCTCGCGAAACCCGTGTCGCAGCAGCACCGAGAGCGCCGGCGGTCGCAGCGCGTCGAGCACCCGGCGGGCGTACCCGATGCGGTCGAAGTCCTCGCGCGGGCCGAAGGTCCGTCGACGGACCTCCTCGCGGACCTCCAGCGCGGGTCCCTGATCCAGGGCGCTCTCAGCGCCGGGGCGCCATCGACCGGGCGCGCGTCGCGTGGCGGGCGGCACGGGGACATCATCGCACGGCGCGAACGCGCCGCGGCGGTGTGGTAGTCACGGGGGATGTTCCGCGGTCGAGTTCGGCATGTGCATTTCGTGGGCGTGGGCGGCATCGGGATGTCGGGCATCGCCGAGGTCCTGCTCGCGCTCGGGTACGAGGTCAGCGGCAGCGACCTCAAGGAGGGAGACATCACCCGCCGGCTGGTCTCGCTCGGCGCGCGGGTCACCGCGGGGCATCGCGGCGAGCTGGTGGAGGGCGCCGACGTGGTCGTCTACTCCTCGGCGGTCTCGCCCGAGAACCCCGAGCTCGTGAGCGCGCGCGCCGCGGGCGTGCCGGTGATCCCCCGGGCCGAGATGCTCGCGGAGCTGATGCGGCTGAAGTACGGCATCGCCATCGCGGGCTCGCACGGCAAGACCACCACCACCTCGCTGGTCTCGACGGTGCTCGCCGCCGCGGGGCTCGACCCCACGGTGGTCATCGGCGGAAAGCTCAACGCCATCGGCACCAACGCCAAGGCGGGCGCGGGAGAGCTCCTGGTGGCCGAGGCCGACGAGAGCGACGGGAGCTTCTTGAAGCTCTCGCCCACCATCGCCGTGGTCACCAACATCGACCCCGAGCACCTCGATCACTACGGCTCCCACGAGGCGATCAAAGACGCCTTCGTGGAGTTCGCCCAGCGCGTGCCCTTCTACGGCCTCGCGGTGATGTGCCTCGACCACCCCCACGTGCAGGCGATCCTCCCGCGCATCGACCGTCGGCATACCACCTACGGCACCACGCCGCAGGCCGACTACGTCGCGATGGACCCGGTCTTTCAAGGCACCCGCACGAGCTTCTCGGTGCTGCGCCGCGGCGAGGACCTCGGGCGCTTCGACGTGCACCTCCCCGGTCGGCACAACGTGCTCAACTGCCTCGCGACCATCGCCGTGGCCGACGAGCTCGACATCCCCCGGGCCATCACCCGCGACGCGCTCGCGAGCTTCGAGGGCGTGCAGCGACGATTCACCGTCGTGGGCGAGCACGACGGGGTCACCTACGTCGACGACTACGGGCACCACCCCGCCGAGGTCGAGGCCACCCTCCACGCCGCGCGCAGCGGGTTCCCCTCGCGCCGCATCGTCGCCGCGTTTCAGCCGCACCGGTACAGCCGCACGCGGGATCTCTTCGTGCCGTTCACCCGCGCGTTCAACCTCGCCGACCACCTCATCGTGACCGAGGTCTACGCCGCGGGCGAGAAGCCCATCGAGGGGGTCTCGGGGCGCACGCTGGCCGACGCGATCCGCGCGCACGGGCACCGCCACGTGGTGTACGAGCCCGACAAGGTTCAGGTGACCGAGCGCATCGCCGAGGTGACCCGCCCCGGCGACATCGTCATCGCCCTCGGCGCGGGCGACATCAACCGCTCGGTGCGCGAGCTCTGCCGCCGCGCGACCGAGCGCTGAACGAGGACCCATGACCGAACCCGTGGAGACCGAGCTCTTTCCTGCCGCGACGGGTGTGTTCCGTGGGCTGGCGAGCACCCTCAGCGGGATCCGCTTCGTGGTGCTGCGGCCGCGCTCGTGGCCGAAGGCGGCGATCCCCGCGGCGGTGGCGTCTGCCCTCTTTCTGCTGCTCGCGGGGGGCGGCAGCGCGGCCGCGTGGCAGGCCACCGCGGGTCTGCGTGAGAGCGTCCCCGGGTACATCGTGAGCGTGCTGCTGCTGGTCGTGAGCGTCGCCGTGGCGGGTGTGCTCGCGCTGAGCCTGGCGCAGCCCGCGTCGAGCTTCGCCCTCGACGACCTCTCCCGCATGCGCGAGGTGAGCATGGGCGGCGCCCCGCGCGTCGACGACGGCGCGATCTGGCCGACGATGTGGCGCAGCCTGCGGGTGACCTTTGCGGGCCTCGCGGTGAGCGCGCCGCTCATCGTGGTGCTGGCGCTCATCAGCGCGCTCGTGCCCCCGGCGGCGGTGGTGACCGTGCCGCTGAAGTTCGTCGTCTCGTCGCTGGTCATCGCCTGGGACCTGCTCGACTACCCCTTCGGCCTCCGCGCCATGGGCGTGCGCGCGCGGCTCGGATGGATGCGGGAGAACCTCGGCGCGGTGCTCCTCTTCGGCGCGTCCACCGGCGCGCTGCTGCTGATCCCGCTGCTCGGGCTCTTCGTGCTGCCGTGCGGCGTGGTCGCCGCGACGGAGCTCGTCGTGCGCGTCGAGCGCGGGGCTACGTCTCGCTGATCGGCGGGAGCTCGCCGAAGACCAGCCGCACGAGGTCAGACTGCCCCGTGGTGGAGGTCTTGTCATAGACCCGCTTGAGGTGGGCGCGGGTGGTGAGGGTGGAGATCCCCAAACGATCGGCGGCGTCTTGCGGGCTCGCGCCCTCGGCCACCAGCAGCGCGACCCGGGCCTCGGTGGGGCTGAGCGCGAACACCCGGCGGAGCACCTCTTCGGTGTGCGGACCCTGGCCCCCGCTCTCCCGCGCGAGCACCGTCACCGCGCGCACCGCACCGCCCTCTCGCTCCCGCACGGTGCTGAGCAGGAGCAGCAGGGGCCGCCGACCCGAGCGTCGCGGCGCGATCACCATGGCGTCGCCGTCGCGGCCCGACACCACCCGCGAGAGGGCCTCGCGGAGCGCGGGCGTGGCGCTCTCGCGCACGCAGTTCAGCTGACCAAGGATCAGCGTGAGCGCGTCGCCGTCGTCGAGCAACGCCTGCGCCCGCGCGTTGCATCGGAGCATCGCGCCGCTCGGCGTGAGCGTCAGCGCCGCCACGTCGAGCCGGTCGAGCAGCGCCTGATCGATGAGCGACGTCGCCCGCAGGTGCCGAAAGCGAACGTAGGTCTCGAGCGCGCGGCGCAGCGGAGGGGTCAGCCGACGGAGCCGCGCCTCGGCCTCGTCGCCCCACGCTCCGCCGTCGCGCTGATTGAACACGTGCAGCGCCGCGACGAAGGGCCGGGTGCAGAGCACCGCGCTGCTGCCCGCGATGGTCCCGTTCGGGCGGAGGTGATCTCGGGCGAGCGTGCTGCGCGCGAGGTCGTGGGGGTCGGCGAGGTGCTCCGACTCGCCGACGAAGCCCTCTTCAAAGCTCTCCGCCCGCGCGAAGAGCGGGTGGCGCACCCCGGCCCCCACGGGATACGCCCGCTCCGAGAGCTCGTCGACACCCGTGAGCAGCCATCCCGTGCCTGGCGCGGGTCCTTCGAAGAGCGTCACCGCGCAGAGGAAGCTCGCGTCGCCTCCGGTGATGTACTCGCCACAGGCGCGCAGCGCATCTCTCCAGAACGCGGGCTCCAGCGCGGCGGTGTGCAGCGCCTCCAGTAGCGCCTCCGGCGGATCTCGGTCTCCCAACACAACCGCAACGAAAGCATCCGAGGACTCTGACGTCAATCCTCCGTTACGCCCGAGAGCGCGGAAGGAACGGCGTATCGCCGGAGCACCCCCCGGGCCTTCACCGGGTAGGCTTCGTCGTCGGTCGGGGGGCCGAGGTGTTCGGCGAGCGCCTGCGCGAAGCTCTCGGCATCGCCACGCGCCGCGAGCAGCGCGACGCGGATCTCCAGGCGATCTGCCGAGCTCAGCGCTGCCCGCTCGACGCGGAGCCGGGCGAGTGCCTGGAGGTCGGCCACGGGGGCGCCGAGGCGCGTCGCGAGGCGCAGCGCCGCCGAGAGCGCCGAGGGGCTCAGGTCGTCGCGGACCTCCCCCGAAGGCAGCAGCGCCGCGAGGGCTTCGCGCCGCGCGTCGTCGGAGGCGCGGGGGCTGAGGGTGAGGTACCCGAGCTCCACCCGGGCCGCGTCGGCCAGGCGTCGAAACTGCAGAGACTCCGCGCGTTGCAGCGCCGCGGTGAGGTCCTCGCGGGCGCCCTCGTCGTCGCCCAACATGCGCAGCACCGCGCCGCGGTTCTCTCGCGCCACGGCGACGGAGCGAACGTTGCCCACCGCATCGGCGTGCGTGATCGCGAGGTCGAGGCAGTCGAGCGCATCGGCGAGGCGCCCCATGCTCGCGTAGGCCGCGCCGCGGTTCACGAGGGTGATGGCCTCTCGCCGACGATCACCGGCCTCGCGGTAGCCCGTGGCGGCGGCCGCGTAGCGGGTCAGGGCCTGCGCGAGGTCGGCGCCCTCTTCGACCAGCACGTAGGCCATGGCGTGCTGCGCGCGCGCCTGGGTCCAGGGGTCGTCGCGCAGCGGGGCCGCGGCGTCGAGGGCCCGCTCGGCGTGGCGCTTCGACTCGGCCAGCCGCCCGCCATCGGCCGCGAGCAGGGCGAGCTCGGTGTGCGCGGCGGCGGTCCATCGGGCGGGGGCGTCGGCGGTCGGCAGCGACCTCGCCGCGAGGACGGGGTCGTTGGTCATGCGGGCGTGGTGGAGCAGGCGCCATGCGAGCTCGGCGCGCTCGTCGGGGCCGAGCGTCTCGGCGAGCGATCGCATGGCCTCCAGGCCTTCGCGCTGCGCCGCGCGGTCCCCCGCGAGTTGCATCGCGTCGTCTCGCGCGGCCAGCGCGGACCACCGCCGCCGCGGGTCCCCGGTGCGCGCGAGGGCCCGCTCGCAGTGCGCGCCCGCGGCGTCGACGGCCCCCGCGGCGCTGGCCCGGGCGGCGGCCTCGGCCCACGCGGCGCCGGCCTCTTCACGGTCGCCCGCGAGCTCGAGCTGCTCCGCGATGTCTTCGGGCAGCGCGCCCGGCTGCGCGCGCAGCCACGACGCGGCGAGCCGGTGCAGCTCGGCCCGCCGCGCGTCGGGCAGCGACGCCCGCGCCACCTCGGGGACCAGCGCGGAGCGGAACTCGAATTCGACCTCCCCCGGCAGGTGCGCGCGCAGCCGCGGGCTCACCCAGCCCTTCTGCCGCAGCGGCGCGTAGCGGTCCTTCGCCCCCAGCGCGACCGCGCCGCGGGGCCACGCGGTGCGGCCGAAGACGCTCGCGCAGAGCACGAACTCTCGCTCCTCGGGCGGCAGGCGGTCGAGGCTCGCGCGCACCGCCGACTCCACGTCCGGCGGGAGCGCGTCGGGGTCTTCACACCCCGCGAGGGCCACGAGCATCCGCGGGTTTCCGCCGCCCCGCGCGACCACGCGGTGCATCCAGACCTCGTCGGCTTGCGGCGCCCGAGCGCGCACCAGCGCGTGCGCGTCTCGCTCGGAGAGCGGGTCGAGGGTGTGCGCGGCGGCGCCCGGCGCGAGGGCCACGAGCCCGGCCTGCGCGTCAGGGTCGGCGAAGAGCCAGAGCACCAGCGGGGGCGCGTCGTCGGCGTCGAGCAACGACCGCAGAAGCTCCTGCGACGCGGGGTCAAGCCACTGCGCGTCGTCGATGGCGAGCACCACCGGGGACGACGCGCACAGCTCGCGGAGCATGCCGTGCAGCGCCACGCGCCGACGATCCCGCGCGCTCTGCGGATCAGGCGCCCCGGGCGCGGCGAGCGTCAACGCGTCGAGCCCGTCGGGGTGTGCGTGACGCAGCGCCTCGCGGAGCGCGGCGTAGGGGCTGTGCGCGCGGTGACGCTCGCAGCGGGCGCGCAGCACCCGGGTCGCGGGGCGCTCCCGCACGGCCCGCACCGCGCAGACGTCGAGGAGGGCGGTGCGGCCCAGGCCCGGCGCGCCGAGCACCACGACCGCCGAAGGGCCGGACCGCGCCTCGGGGGCGAGGGACTCGAGCAGTCGTGACTGCGCCTCCTCGCGGCCGAAGAGCCACGCGTGCGTGTTGAGCGAAGGGGTGTTGCCCTCGACGTCTGTCGACGGGGCGGCACCGCCGCGGAGCAGCGCGCGGGTGAGGGCGTCGACGGTCACGCCGCGGGCAGGCAGGCTCGCGGCGGCGTCGCGCAGGAGCTCTGGGGCTGCCTCGCCGTCGCGCACGACGACGCGCGCGGTGCGCACCGAGACGGAGTGCGAGAGCAGGCTCACCGCCCGCGCGAAGGACATCGCCCGCGCGGGCTCGTCTCCCCGCCACGACGAGAGGCCAAACAGCGCCGCGAACGCGGGCCCCGCGGTGACCCGGTGGGCGTCGAGGTCGGCCGAGAGGAGGTCGAGCAGGGAGCGGTCCCGCGGCGCATCGCAGACGACGGCGCAGACGAGGCGCACCTCGGGCTCGGGCGGACGGCGGGTTCCGGGCGTGGGGGCCTGCGCGAAGGCGTGCTCGAGCCGCGCGCGAAAGTCCGCGGCCGTGGCGATGCGCGCGTCGAGGTCGGGGCGTAGCGCGTGGTCGAGCAGCGCCACCACCGGGTCGGGCGCCTCGGGCATGACCTCGCGGAGCGAGCGGGGCCGACCCGCGGCGATTTGAAAGAGCGCGCCCACGAAGGACTCATGCTCGAACGGCAGCGCGCCCGAGAGCGCCTCGAAGAGCATCACCCCGAGCGACCAGATGTCCGTGCGGTGGTCCAACGGGCGGTCGCCGCGGACCTGCTCCGGGGACATGTACGCCGGCGTGCCGAGGAGCCGCCCCGGGGTGGTCAGCCGCTGGGCGTCGACCGCCCGCGCGAGGCCGAAATCAAGCAGCACCGGCCGTCGAGGGTCGCCGTCGCAGAGGAACACATTGGCGGGCTTGAGGTCCCGGTGCATCAGCCCCCGGCTGTGGGCGAACTCCAGGGCGTCGAGCAGGCCCAGCCCGAGCGCTCTCACCTCGTCTGCCGACAATGGCCCGCGTTGCAGCCGCACGGCGAGGGTCTCTCCGCGCAGCAGCTCGAGGGCGAGGAACACCCCGTCGTCGCCGAAGGTGCCGTGGTCGAGCAGTCGGTTGATGTTCGGGTGCGCGAGGGACTCGGCGATGCGCGCCTCGCGGTCGGCGCGTGCCCGATCGGCGACGCTGAGCCCCGCGAGCACCTTGAGGGCGACGGGCGCGCCGCCGCCCTCGGGCGTGGCGAGGTACACATCGCTGGTGCCGCCCCGCGCGAGGTGCGAGTCCACGACGTACCGGCCCACCCGGGCGCCCTGGGGAAGTCGCGCTGCAACGGCCATTCGCCCCCGATCATCGCAGGGACGGCGCGTCCGCGCGAGCGCCGCCGGGCTGCGCGCGCGGTGCGAGTCGTGATACCAGCGAACACCCCGCCGGGCGCGCGACGCGCGCTCGCGCCGAACCGGAGGCCACGACACCCATGAGCTCCAGCGAGCTGCCCATCCTCGATTTCGTGCTCACGAACTTCAGGAACTTCAACGCCCGCGCGACGCGCGACGCGCTGATCGCCTACTGGCGCCACGTCGAGCGCGGCGGAAAGATGTTCTGGGCCGTGGCCGGCGCGATGTCGTCCGCGCAGCTCGGGATCACCCTGGCGCCCGCCATCCGCGCGGGGCTCATCCACGGGCTCTCGGTCACCGGCGCGAACCTCGAAGAGTCCCTGTTCCGCCTCGTGGCGCACCACAGCTACAAGGACTTCCCCGAGTACCGATACCTCACCAAAGACGACGACACCCGCATCCTCGAGGCGCGCATGCGCCGGGTGACCGACACCAGCATCCCCGAGGACGAGGCCTTTCGCGCGGTCGAGAAGCACATCGTCCCGATGTGGACCCGCGCCTCGGAGTCGGGCCAGCGCCGCTTCTGGCACGAGTACTTCTACGAGCTCATCTCGGTGCTCGAGACCTCGGCCTACGAGGGCGACCCCGCCGCCTGCTGGCTCCTCGCCGCGGCCGAGGCGAAGCTCCCGGTGGTGGTCCCGGGCCACGAAGACTCCACCTTCGGGAACATCTTCGCGTCGTACGTGCGCCGCGAGGAGTGCTCGCCCTCCATCGTGAAGTCGGGCATCGAGTACATGGCCGCGTTCTACGACCAGTACAAATCCCTCTCCGAGGGCGAGGGCATCGGGTTCTTTCAGATCGGCGGCGGCATCGCCGGAGACTTCCCGATCTGTGTGGTCCCGTCGATCAAGTACGACCTCGAAGAGCCCGTGAAGCCCTGGGCGTACTTCTGCCAGATCTCCGACTCGACCACGTCGTACGGCTCGTACTCCGGCGCCACGCCCAACGAGAAGATCACCTGGGACAAGCTCACCCGCGACACCCCGATGTTCGTGGTGGAATCCGACGCCACCGTGGTCGCGCCCTTGATCCTCCGCGCCCTGTTGGAGTGCAAGGCCAACCCCGCCGCGGCCAACGCCCGCATCGCCGCCGCCGGCCTCTGACCGCTCTCTCCCCGCGGTACCCGCACACCTTCTTCGACCCCCGCGCGTCGTAGCGACGTGCCCGTCGCGCGACCGATCCAACGGCGAGGTAGAGTGTGCGGAGGATGACCCACGCCCCGCAGCGACTCCGGGTGCTCGTCGTCGACGACGACGACGCCATTCGCGAGCTCCTCGACGAGCTGCTCACGCGCGACGGCTTCGACGTGACCGCGGTGGCCGACCCGACGCAGGTCGAGGAGGTGGTCCGCGCGCAGCGGTTTCACCTCGCGCTGCTCGACCTGATGATGCCCCGTCAAGACGGCATCGAGACCCTGCGACGACTGCGCCTGGTCGACCGCGACCTCGCCGTGATCATCGTCACGGGCTACCCCTCGCTCGACACCGCCGTCGACGCGATGAAGCTCGAGGCCATGGACTACCTCCGCAAGCCCTTCTCGGTGGAGGAGCTTCGGGCCGTCATCGAGCGCACGCTGCGCAAGAAGGGCCTCACCCGCGCGCCCGAGGAGCAGCTCCTGCGCGCGGTGGGTGACGCCGTGCGCCGGCTGCGCCATGAGCGGGGCCTGACCCTCAAGCAGCTCGCCGAGCGCGCGGGGCTCTCGATCTCGCAGATCTCGCAGGTCGAGCGCGCCGAGTCGTCCCCCAGCGTCTCATCGCTCTACCGCCTCGCGGTCGCGCTGGAGTCTCGCGTGCAGGACCTCTTCGGCGACTTCTGAGCCGCACTCGGGGGTTGTGCGTCGGGGGTGTTCGCGCGACCATTGCGCCGTGGCGGCGAAGAGAACGAAGACCTCCGCGCGGCTCCCCCGAGACCAGCGTGGCGGTGTCGACCTCCTCGCGATCGACGACGTGTTGGCGCGGCTCGGCGCGGGAACGCCCACACGTCGCCGTCGCCGCCCGTCCACCGCGCCGACGGCTCGTCGCTCATCGCCGCCCGCCCCGTCGGTGTCACCCGCACCCGGGCTGTCCGAGCCCGGGCCGTTGAGCGTCACCGCGGCGGGCGTGCTGCTGTCGCTGCCCCCTCCGCCCTCGTCGCTGCCGCCGCTGTCGCTGAAGAGTTCGTCGTTGAGCCCGGCGATCCCCCGAGACGACCTCCGCGAGCCGTCTCTCCCGCCCCCGCCGGTCGAGGCGGTCGACCCCCTCTCGACGCTCTACCCTCCGCGCCTGTCACTGGCGCCGTCGCCCGTCGAGCCGACACCCGCGCCGTTGCTCGCGCCGGGTGTGCCCCAGTTGAGCCTCGCCCCCGAGGCGCTGGAGCTCGACCTCTCCGTGCTCGGCCCCTCGGAGCTTCCCGACGAGTCGAACCGGTCCGTCGAGCCGGTGCCGGTGGTGGAACTGGATGTGGTGGAACTCGATGAGGTGCGGCTCTCAGGCGAACCTCAGGCGCCGCGCAGGGTCGCCCCGCCGCTGCCCCCGCCGGTGCTCCGCCGGGCGCGCTGACCGCCCGGGGAGCTGTTGGCCGTGAGGGCCCCGCCGGGGGATCAGAACCAGAACATCGCGCCGAGGTTGCCCGTCATGCCCATGGACCCGTTGGTCGTCTGGGTGACGCCGCCCTGCACCCGGCTGAACTCGGGGTTCGATTCGGCGTCGCGGTCGACCCGCCCGCGGATGAAGCCGCGCACGTCGAAGAAGAGCGAGAAGCTCTGGGAGAGCTGCCACTCGGCGCCGATGCCCGCGTAGCCGCCGAGGTAGAAGTACCCCGCGTCGCGCATGCCGCGCGTGCGGGCGTTGGCGATGTCGTACTGCACCGTCGCGAACGAGAGACCGCCGCCGAGGAGGCCGTACACCTGAAAGCGGTTGCGCGGGTTGAAGTACACCACCCCGCCGAGGGTCACGGGCACCTCGGCGCGAGCGTCGCCGTTGTAGTCGCGGCCGTACATCCCGCCGATGGTGGCCTCGGTCGCGAGGTGCGGCGAGTGGCGAAAGCGCATCAACACGCCCGCGCCGCCCATGGCCGGACGCTCCCGCGCGCTGTCGCTGCCGCCCAGGAAGAGCCCCGTCGCATACGCGCCAAGGCCGACGTTCTGACGCGGCGCGACCGTCGGCGCGGGGGCCTGCACCGGGGCGTAGGTCGTGTAGATCACCGGCGCCGGACGGTAGATCACCACCGGCTGCGGAGGCTGGAGGTACACCGGCGGGGCGGGCTGGAACTCCACCATCGGCGTCTGCACCACCACCGAAGCGGGGGGCGGCGGAGGCGGAGGCGGAGGCGGCAGCGCGGGGCGACCGCCGCCGATGACGACGCCGCCGGAGACCCCGGCGCCGATCTGAAGACCCGCACAAAGCCAGGAGCCCGGCGGGCAATCCTGCGCGTTCGCGAGGGAGGTTGCGAGGAGCGAGGCAGAAGCGAGGACGGTGGAGAGTGCGATCTTCTTCATGGCCCACAGACTCCTTTCACGGAGTGTCGTGCCGGAGACATAGCAATCACAAGGCCAACGATTCGAGGCGCCCGCGTTCGTCGTGTTTCGCAGGTGTTCCTGCGTGCTGCCGCCGGGCTGAGGCGCCCCCGGGGGGACCTCCCTGCGGACGCGGGGCCGTGCGGGGATGTGAAGGCGCGTTCACGTCGGCCCTGTGTGCGGTCATCGAACGAGGATGAACCCGCGGGTGAGGCCGAAGGGGACGATCCCGTCGCCCTGTCCCGCGCTGATCTGCGCGCCGTAGAACCCGCGACAGCCGAGCCCGCGCCCGCCGTCGACGGATCCCTCGCAGGTCGACTCGTTGTTCAACAGGATCCCGTACCGGCACCGTGCAGGCGCGTTGGTGCCGCCGCCCACGTCGAAGACGTTGATCCCGTTGCGCTGGCAGCCGTAGCCCCCGACGTAGCCCAGGGCGCTGAAGTCTCCGGGCGCGCGGTTGAAGGCCCGCTCGGGGCCCGCGAAGACCTCCCGCGCCGACGCCGCGGAGACCGTCTCGTTGAGGCACCCCGTGAGCGCGCCCATGCAGAAGCGCATCGAGGTGAACGGCAGGGTGTTGAACGCCGGCGACTTCACGTCGACGTTCATCGCAGGGTCGGTGACCCCGGGGTTCAGCGTCGACGTGGTCGTCCACGCGGCCGCGTCGTAGCCGAAGGTGGTGCCGCTGTTCGCGGACATCATCACCAGCGTCCATCCCCCGCCGCTGGACGCCATGTCGCAATACACGTTGAACGCCGCCGCGCCGCCGCTGCCGTCGGGGTCGATGGCGTAGGTCCCGCTGGGCGCGCTGCTGTTGGCGTTGCGGATCGCGAGGCAGCTCGGGAGCGCGATGCACGCCCCCGCCGCGCAGGTCTGCGCCGACGCGCAGGCGCGCGCGCAGCCGCCGCAGTGCGCGAGGCTGCTCGTGGTGTCGACCTCGCAGCCGTTGCCCGCGTTGCCGTCGCAGTCGCCGCGCCCCGCGTTGCAGCTCGCCACGGTGCAGCGCCCGGCCACGCACGCCCCGCTGGCGTTCGCGGGTGCGCACAGGGCGTTGCACGCGCCGCAGTGCGTGCCGCTGCTCTGCGTGTTGACCTCGCAGCCGTTGGCGGGGTCTCCGTCGCAGTCGGCGAAGCCCGCGGCGCAGGCGGCGATGCGGCACGCGCCCGCGGCGCACGCGCCCGTCGCGTTCGCGGGGGCGCAGGTCCGGCCGCAGGCGCCGCAGCTCGAGACGCTCGTGCGGGTGTCGGTCTCGCAGCCGTTCATCGCCACGCCGTCGCAGTCGGCGAAGCCCGCGGCGCACGCGGCGACGGTGCAGCGGCCGCCGTCGCAGCGCGGCGTGGCGTTGGGCAGCGCGCAGGCCGCGCCGCACAGACCGCAGTGCGACGCGCTGGTGAGGGTGTCGGTCTCGCACCCGTTGCCCGCGTTGTTGTCGCAGTCCCCGCGGCCCGCGTTGCAGGTGGCCACCGCGCACACGCCCGCGCGGCACGTCGCGCTGCCCCCCGGGGCCATGCAGGTGTTGCCGCACGCGCCGCAGTGGGACGGCGACACCCGCGTGTCGGTCTCGCAGCCGTTGCTGGCGTTGCCGTCGCAGTCGGCGAAGCCCGTCGCGCAGGCGGTGATGCGGCAGGCGCCGGCGGCGCAGGTCGCGGTCGTGACGTTCGCGGTGAGGCAGCTCCGCCCACAGCTGCCGCAGTGCGCGGCGCTGCTCGCGAGCTCGACCTCGCAGCCGTTGGCGGCGTTGCCGTCGCACTCGCCGTAGCCCGCGACGCAGGTGTAGGCGCAGCGTCCCGTGACGCAGCTCGGCACCGTGTTGGCGCTGGCCGCGCAGCCGGCGTTGCAGGTCCCGCAGTGCGAGACCGAGACCCGCAGGTCGGTCTCACAGCCGTTGCTGGCGTTGCCGTCGCAGTCGCCGAAGCCCGTGGCGCAGGCCGCGACGCCGCACGCCCCGGCGACGCACGCGCCGGTGGCGTTGGGCGGCGCGCACCCGCGTCCGCACCCGCCGCAGTGGCTCGCGGCCGTGCGCGTGTCGACCTCACAGCCGTTGCTGGCGTCGCCGTCGCAGTCGGCGAAGCCCGCCGCGCAGGTGTAGACGCAGCGGCCGGCGGCGCACTCCACGTCGGTGTTCGCCCGCGCCGCGCACGCCGAGCCGCAGGCGCCGCAGTGCGTGAGGCTCGTCTGGGTGTTGGTCTCGCAGCCGTTGGGCGCCATGCCGTCGCAGTCGGCGAAGGCGCCGTTGCAGCGCTCGACGGCGCAGGTGCTGTTGACGCACGCGGGCGCGCCGTTCGGCACCATGCACACCGTGCCGCAGGCGCCGCAGTGGGCGGTGTTCACCTGCGGGTCGACGCAGCCGCCGCCGCAGCACACCTGTCCCGCGGGGCACGCGCGCATGCTGTTGCACCCTGCGGCGCAGAGGTTGCCGACACAGAGCGTACCGGCCGGGCAGTGCTCGTCGACGACGCACTCGACGCAGCTGCGCGCGCTCACGTCGCACCGAGAGTTGCGCGCTGCGACGCCGCCGTCGGGGGTGGGGCCGGCGGGGGCGCAGTCGCTGTCGGTGTCACACCCGGTGGCGCAGGTGCGGGTCATCGGGTCGCAGTAGAACCCCGCGGCGCAGGTGTCGCGCGTGGTGACGCAGCCGACGCAACGCCCGCTGGTGGTGTCGCACACGGGGGTCATGGCCTGCGCGGCGCAGTCGTTGTCGGCGCGGCAGCCCATCGGCACATCGGCCGGGGGTGGCGCATCCACGATGTCGGCCGCGGACACGTCGGGGGCGTCGATGCGCGCGACGTCGATGCCGCCCGCGTCCGCCATGGCGTCAGCCCCGAGGTCCATGGCCGTGTCGGTCGGCCCCGCGGCGTCGACGCCTCCGACCACGGAGCTGTTGCCGCAGGCCGCGAGGGCGCAAAGGAGCGTAAGCAGTGGGACGTGCCGCATGGGCGAGAGTGTACCCGGGGTTGGGCCGGCGAGGGGAGCAACGCCGCGTTGACCGCCGCGCCGGGAGGTCGTCACCATGGCGCGCGATGCGGTACGCCCTGATCCTCGCCACGCTCACCGCCTGCGGATCGTCCGCTGCGCCCACCGACGCCGCGCCGCAGGACCTCGGCGCGACCATCCCCGACGCGTCGACCCCGCAGGACCTCGCGCCCGAGGCCGCGGTGCCCACGGGGCCGGCCCGGGTCACGGTCACGCGCTACGGATACGCCCTGGACATCACCACCCGCGCGCTGCGCGCGACCCTCACGCTGCGGGTCGACGCGCCGGGCGATTGCCTGAGCCTCTCGCTCCGCGACGCCGTGCCCACCGCGGTGCAGGTCGACGGCGTTGACGCACGCGACCCCGCGGTGACCGACGGCGTGCTGCGCCTCTGCCACCCCGGGGTCGGGTTTGCCATGGGCACCACCCCGGTCGTCACGCTCTCCACCGTGGTGCCCAACGAGAGCTGGCGACCCACCCAGGTGGGCTTCTCGCAGCGCAACAACAGCGCGGGTCGGCGCTTCACCTACTTCCTCTCGTGGGTGGGGCAGTGCGGCCGGGTCGGCCCCTGCGACGCGACGCCCTCTCGCTTCGCGCAGTACCAGTTCACCGTCACCCACCCCACGGGCACCGAGGTGCTCTGCCCGGGCACCATCACCCGCGGCGAGGCCGAGACCACCTGCACCTTCGAGCTCCCGGGGGGGCCGGTGTACAGCACCGTCGGGATCATGGCCCTGAGCGGGGGCTGGCGCCGTACGGTCCTCGGCGATGTGAGCGGCGTCGAGGTCGCGGTCTACGACACCACCGCGGCGCGCATGGCCGACAGCCTCGACCGCACCCACACGCTGGGATTCCTGCGCTGGATGACCGAGCGCTTCGGCCCGTACCCCTACGGCCCGTCGCTGCGCGTGGTGAGCGCGCCGACCTACTGGTCGGGCTTCGAGCACCCCGGGAACATCACCATCGCCGAGACCCTCGTGGGCAATCCGGCGCTGGAGCACACCTACCGCCACGAGGTCGCGCACCAGTGGGCCGGGGACCTCACCACCCTCGCGACGGAGCGTGACTTCGTCTGGAAGGAGGCCATGGCCGAGTACCTCGCCTACGTCTACGAAGACGAGAACCTCCCGGCCGAGCGGGCCGCGCAGACGCTCCGACAGTGGCGCGACGCGGCGTCGCGGGCGGCGCGATACCCCATCCCCGACGAGTCGCTGGCGCTGCTGGAGTACTACGGCAGCGCGTACGGTCCGGGGCCGCTGGTGCTCTTTCGGCAGCTCGAGGTGATGACCTCGCGGCGGCAGGTGATGGAGGCCCTGCGCGCGCTCCTCGGACGCGAGCGCGCGCTCTCGGTGGACGACGTGCGCGCCGCGCTCGAGGCCGCCACGGGGCTCTCGCTGGAGCGCTACCTCCGGGTCTGGCTCAGGGGCACCGGCCTGCCCGCGTGGCCTGCGGTCGACGCGCGCACGACCACCGGCGTGGACGGCGCCGTGACCCTCACGGTGGATGTGCAGACCGCGGACAACGTCGTGCGCCCTTGTCGCTTCAAGGTGCGGCTGCTCGGCGATGGCGGGCGCTCCCTCGATGTGCCGGTGCGCGTGGGCGACGACGCGACGCCGCGGCAGACCGTGCTGCGGCCCGACTTCGCGGTCACGGGGGTGGAGGTCGATCCGGGGGTGGAGGCGATGGTCTACCCCGCGGCGATGCCCGACGGCGCGCGCTGGGTGCGACGTGCGCCGCCCGCGCCCTGGGACCCGTTCCGCGCGCCCCTTCGTTGACGCGCGGCGGGCGGGTGATACTCAATCGCCGACCCGTGGCGGCGCCGACCTTCAGCATCGTGGTCCCGACCTATCAACGCGCGTCGATGCTGGAGGAGTGCCTCGCCTCCATCACCGCGCAGACCTTCGGCGACTTCGAGTGCATCGTCAGCGACGACGGCTCCACCGACGAGACGCCCGCGGTCGTGGCGGGGTGGGCGGCCCGCGACGCGCGCTTTCGCCACCATCGCGTGAGCAACG
>JBILLI010000288.1:0-8980 GCA_044376155.1 Polyangiales bacterium | reverse complement strand
CTCATCGTGGGCCTCGACGCGTTCTATGAGCGGTGGGACGGCGGCGCGGCCGCGCGGCGCAGGCGGCGCCCCCGCTGAAACGCGAACGCCCTCCGGTCCAGCGCGGACCGAAGGGCGTCACGAGGTTCGCCGGGGAGGCGATTCAGCGCGAGGGCGAGCCGCCGAAGTACCACACCGCGGACAGCGAGCCCGAGATGATGTCGGCGAGGCTGTAGTTGCCGATGGTGGTGCCGAGGTTGAACTGCCCGGTGCTGTTGGTGGTCGTCGACGACACGCGGCGGTTGCCCGAGGGGACCTGCTCGTCGGTGCGGCTCACCGTCGCGTAGCTCAGCCCGAGGCCGAACTGCGCGATGAGGCCGAGCTGGGGCGCGCCGAGGAAGCCGAACTGCAGCTCGGCCTGCGCGGTGGCGCCGATCTCGAGGCTGAAGAAGTTCATCGAGCTGTTGGTGACGTCGTTCGTCGCCGGCATGTCGGCCCACTGCAGCGCGCTGCGGGCGTAGTTCAGCTGGAGGTAAGGCGCGAGCTGGATGGAGACGTGCTTCGCCTCGGCGAGCTGGATCGGCAGCGCCACGCGGAGGCCGAAGCCGAGCGCGTTGGGGGCGTCGCTGTTCACGTTGGTGGTCGTGGAGCCCTGCACCGTGGTGGTCGACGACGACGCGGTGCGGATGCCGAAGGACAGACCGCCTTCGATGCCGAGCGAGCCGTTGAGCCAGTAGCGGATGCCCACGGTGTGCAGGTCGAGCGAGCCGCCCGAGCTCGGCGCGCCCATGCCGGCGGCGGCGAGGGCCGTGGCGCGGGTGGTGCCGAAGTAGCGCAGCGCGAGGTGACCGACGACCACCGAGTGGTCCGTCGGACCCGAGGTGTCGGTGACCGAGCCACCCGTGGACGTGGTGGCCGACGGCTGCGCGGTCGTCGTGGACACGTTGATGTCCTGCGCGCCGACGAGCGAGGACATCGCGAGGACGGCCGTGCCAAGCGTGAGAGAAAGTGCGTTCCGCATGTTGGTCTTCACCCCAATGGGTCCGAGGCGTTGTTCATGCCGGAGCTGTAGGGATGCCCCGGAAGCGGGGCCGTGTTTCCCTCCATCCCCCATCCGTGTCAAGCAAGCGCCCGCCGCAACGGTTACGCTGGCGACATAATCTGTCTTAGCGCGGTGCGATCGCGGGAGAGACGGGCGCTTCTGCCCGCAGAACCACCGGCGACGTGGGCGCCAGGGTGCGGGCCCGGGTGATGGCGCCTCGGAGCTCCTCGGGTTCACACCCGGAGATCCCTGGGGCGCAGCGCAGGGCCCGCCAGCCGTCGGCGTTGGCGTCTTCGTAGGCGTCCCCGCTGCGCGCGGCGAGGTCGGCCACCGCGAGGGCGCGCTCGGTCTCCGGACGCAGCAGCGCGCGGCGGTGCCTCCCCCAGACCGTCTCGATGTCGCGCAACCCGGCGCGGTCGCCGTCGCGCAGCGCCGCCCTCGCGAGTCGCAGCGCGTCGCGCGAAGCCGCCGCGTCGACCACCCCCTGCAGCGTGCGCAGCGAGCGCCCGAGCACCGCGTCGGCGACGGAGCCCTCTCCCCCGCGCGCGAGCCACTGCGCCGACAGCACCTGCGCGCTCGCCCAGGCGCGGTGACGGTCGGAGACGTCGCGCCCCGCGGCGTCGATGAGCTCGCGCCCGGGGACCTGCCACGCGTCGTCCGCGCGCTCCCCCGCCCACTGCCACGGCGCGTCGAGGGCAACGCGGGACAGCGCCGTCACCGCCCCGCGCACATCGCCTTGCGCGGCAAGGGTCTGCGCGCACACTCGGAGCGCCATGGGGTCTTCGCGCAGGGCCTCGGCGCACGCGATCTCTCCCGCCCGCGCGACCTCGCCCACGAGCCACCAGGCCCGCGCGACGCGCGCGGGGGGCACCGACACGAGGTCAGGCACCGCGCTGAGCAGGGCGGCGCCTTCGCGGGGACGGCCGTCGCGGGCGCGGGCCTCGAGCACGGCCTCGCGCTCGGAGAAGTCCGCGGTGGGGAGCGTGGCCGTGGGCGTGAGCACCCGGTCCACCGCCGCCCAGTCGCCGCGCGCACGGTGCTCCCCGGCGAGCAGGCGACGGCGCGTGAGGGACCACCGCCGCCCGATGCCCCGCGGGTCGAGCAGGGCGTGACGGGCGAGGTTGCGATCGCCGTCGCGCGCGTCGGGCGCGTCGCGTCGGGCGCGGGCGACCTGGGCGACGTCACCGCCGTTGAGGGCGCTCACGGCGGCGCGCACGTCGGGGTCATCGGGGGCGATCACGACCGCGCGCTGCAGGGCTTCGAGGGCCGCCGGGGTGTCTCCGCCGGCGCGGCGCACCTGCGCGAGGGCGATCCACGCGGCGGCCGCGTCGGGGTGCTGCTGCGTGGCGTCTTCGGCCGCGCGCAGGGCCTCGGCCACGGCCCCGGCGTCGAGCAGGACCTCCGCGCGCCGCGCGGCGAGGAAGCCGTCGGACGCATCGGCGGTGACCGCGAGGTCCATCTGCCCGACGGCCCCGCGGGGATCACCCCGGGCCACGGCGAGCTCGGCGCGGAGGTAGGCTTCATAGGCCGAGGGCGACGCGAAGGCCCGGGTGCGCAGCGCGCCCCCCACCCGCTCGCGGATCAACCGCGGGTCACTCGCCGCGCAGCCGGGCGCGCAGAGCGAGAGCGCAACGAGGGTGGTGGCGATGCGGCGCACGGCGGAAAGCAGGGCTCGTGGGTACCACGTCTCTCCCCCGGCGTGTGCTTGCGTCGGCGCGGCGTGCGTGGGTTATGCTGCGCGCCGCGCGACGGCATCCCCTCCCCTTCCCCCGATGAGTTCCCACGCGATGAGCACCGAGAGCGACAGCGAGTTCCTGGAGACCTTCCCCGCCTGGCTGCGCAGCCTGGGCGACGACGCCGCGACCATGGCCGACGCGCTGAGCGCCGCGATCCCTGACGGCGGCCGACGCGCGCTGGCGTCGGGGCTCAACTACGTCTTCAAGTCCGTCGACCTGATCCCCGACGGCATCGACGACATCGGGTACCTCGACGATGCCTTCGTGCTCCGCGTGGCCTGCGCGCAGGTGCTCGCCGCGGGCGAGGGCGAGGCCCCGGCGCGCGTGGTCGAGCTGGCGGGTGAGGCTGCGACGGTGCGGGCCTTTCTCGGGGCTGACTACGCCCGGCTCGACGCCTACGTGCACAACCTCCGGCGCACCGCGGCGCGGGGCCGCGCGGTGGACGACATCCTCGCCGACGAGGCCGTGCGGGCAGACTTCGTCGCCGACGTGCAGGGCTTCGCGCGGGAGTACGCCACCCCGAGCTTCTCCCGCGAGCCCAAGAACCTCATCAAGCTCCGGGCGTTCTTCGACGCCAAGCTCCCGCGCTGAATCGCCATTCAGCGAACGTTGACCCCGGGGCGCAATTCCCCCTATGAACCCGCTGCGGTGACGCGCGGGCGACCGCCCACCGAACCAAGGTAGCAGCGCTCATGAACCCCCTCGCGATGATCCTCCTCGTCGGCGGGCTGCACGTGACCTTCGCGTGGTCCGCGTGGCGTCGCCTCGCCCTGCTCGCCCAGGGCACTCCGGAGAACCGCTTCGACAACCTCTGGGAGCGGCTCACCGCCGCCCCGGGGGATCGCGGCCCCAGCGCCCTCGGCAGCGCCCTGGTGTTCCTCGTGCTGGTGGGCGGCGCCGTGGCCCCCGCGGCCTTCGTCGGGGCGTTGCTCGCGCCGGGAGAGGCCGGGCGGAGCTTCGCCATGCTCGGCGCCATCGCCGCGGGCCTCGCGGGCGCCGCGGGCGTGGGCTGGGCGGTGCGCGCGCAGATCAAGATGCCGAAGTACTTCGTCGCGGGCCTCGCCCACGTGGGGATCTTCCTCGGCTTCGCGACGCTCCTGGCGCGCACGATCATCCTCGTGGGCCGCGGGTTCGACGAGCACTTCTCCCTGTGGATCCTCGACCCGCACAGCCCGGTGGCCCTCTTTCGCGCGATGGGCTTCGGCTACAACGTGCTCAAGGACGTGGTGGTCTTCGGGGTGCTCGCGGGGGTGGTCACCTTCGTGCGCTTCCGTATGCAGGGGATGAAGCGCCTCGCCTACGGGCTCCACGCCACCGTGGTGCTCGGGGTGATCGCCTCGATGATGCTCTCCGACGTGCTGTACGACGGCGGGTCCATCGCGGCCGAGGCGCTCCGCGCGGGGGGTGACACCTCAGCGAACATCTCGCGCATCGCGGGCGAGACGGGCGAGAACCTCGGGCGGCTCGTGGCGCTGGTGATCGCCGCCGTGACGCACAACCCCGACGCGGCGCACGCTGTCGGCGCGGTGGGCTTCTGGATCCACGTCTCGCTGGTGTTCCTCTTCCTGAACTACCTGCCCTACGGCAAGCACTTCCACGTGATCACCTCGCTGCCCAACGTGGTGCTGCGAGACCTGAACCCGCCGGGACGTCTCGTGCCCGTGGCGCCCACCTCCGACGCGCTGATGGAGAAGATGGCCGCGGCGATGGAGCTCACCGACCTCAGCGCCGCCCCCATCGGCGTGGGTCACCTCGCGCACTTCTCGTGGAAGTCGCTGCTGGATTTCTACACCTGCACCGAGTGCGGGCGCTGCTCGGACAACTGCCCCGCGCACACGACGGGCAAGCTGCTCTCGCCCAAGCACCTCACCATCGACCTGCGCGACGCGATCTATGCGAAGCAGGACGAGGTGTTTGAACGCAACGGGTTCAACACCCCGGAGGGGACGCCCTCGCCCCTCGCCGTGGGGGTGGTGCCCGAGGTGATCCATCCCGATGTGATCTGGGCGTGCACCACCTGCCGCGCGTGTGAGGAGCAGTGCCCGGTGATGATCTCGTACGTCGACAAGATCGTCGACATGCGGCGCAACCTGGTGATGCTCCGCGGAGAGTTCCCGGCGGAGCTGCAGAAGACCTTCTCGGCGCTCGAGACCAACGGCAACCCCTGGAACATCACCCGCATGGACCGCGGGGCGTGGTCCGACGGGCTCGACGTTCCGCTGATGAGCGACAAGCCCGACGCGTCGGTGCTGTACTGGGTGGGCTGCGCGGCGAGCTACGACGACCGCGCCAAGAAGATCGCGCGGGCCACGGTGAAGCTCCTGCGCGAGGCCGGGGTCGACTTCGCGATCCTCGGGAGCGAGGAGACCTGCACGGGCGACCCGGCGCGGCGCGCGGGCAACGAGCACCTGTTCATGATGCTCGCGGAGCAGAACGCCGCGGCGCTGAACCAGTATAAGCCGCGCAAGATCCTCACGACCTGCCCGCACTGCTTCAACACCCTCGCCAACGAGTACCCCGACTTCGGCGCGAAGTTCGAGGTGGTGCACCACACCGACTACCTCCTGGGGCTGCTCGCCGAGGGCAAGATCAAGCCCACCAAGGGCGTGAAGGCGAAGGTCGCCTACCACGACTCGTGTTACCTGGGCCGCTACAACGGGGTCTACGAGCAGCCGCGGGAGGTGCTCAAGCGCATCCCCGGCGTGGAGCTCGTGGAGGCCACGATGAACCGCGACAAGGGCCTCTGCTGCGGCGCGGGCGGCGCGCAGATGTGGATGGAGGAGCAGCACAGCACCGAGCGCGTGAACAACCGCCGCACGCTGCAGCTCGTAGACACCGGCGCGAACGTGATCGCCTCGGGCTGCCCCTTCTGCCAGACCATGCTCACCGACGGCCTCAAGAACCTGGAAGACACCCTGAAGGCTCCCGTGGAGCAGCTCGATGTCGCCGAGCTGCTGGAGCGCTCGGTGGAGTTCCGCGCGAAGCCCGTCGCCGCGCCCGTCGCCGAAGCCTCGGCGTAGTCCTCGCGTTCGCCGCACCTCTCCCATCCGCTTGTTTTCAGGGCGAACACGCGGCGCGTGTCCCCCTTCCCCGGCCCTTCCCCGGCCCTTCCCCCGCCTCGGGGGAAGGGTGGTGAACCGCTGGCGGAGACATGGTCCACGCGCAGGGGAGACGGGCGGTGTGAGGCGAAACGCGTTGCACCCCAAGCGTTTCAAGATGTTTGGGCCATTCCTGAGACAGCGGTTCTCCACCCTTCCCCCGAAGCGGGGGAAGGGACGTGGAAGGGGGCCACGCATCGCGCGTTCGCCCCGAAACCAGGCTGTTCTTGAGATCTGTCGGGAGGAGGGGGGCGGATCAGCCCGCGGCGCGGAGGGCGACGGCGGCGCCGTGCATCACCGAGGCGATGCGCACGCTGTCGAAGACCTGCTGCTGGCTGAGGCCGCCTTCGAGCACGACCTTCTCGTGAGAGCGCACGCAGGCCTCGCAGCCGTGGATGGCGCTCACGGCGAGGGAGAAGAGCTCCAGGTCGACGCGGTTCGTCGCGGGCTTGCCGAGGCGCTGCATGCGCAGCCGCGCGGGGATCTGGTCGTAGCCCGGGACCATGTGGCGAAAGCGGTAGAGGATGTTGTTCATCCCCATGAGCGACGCGGCCGCCACCGCGTCGTCGAGGACCGCGGCCTCGACGCGACCGCGCGCCGCCTCGGTGATCGCGCGCTGGAGGTCCGGGTGGTCCGCGGCGATGGCGCAGGCGACGGCGGTTCCCCAGGTCTGCGCGGGCGTGAGGGAGCTCTCGCCGAGCACGGCCTTCACGTTGAGCTTGAGGTCCTTGGCCGCCTCCGGGAGGCGTTCGAGCAATGCGTCGAGGTCGCTCATGGTGTCACCTCAGAGGGTCGCGTCGCCCTTCTGCCAGTTGCACGGGCAGAGCTCGTCGGTCTGCAGACCGTCGAGCACGCGCAGCACCTCGGGCACGCTGCGACCCACCGAGAGGTCGTTCACGCTCGCCCAGCGGATCGTGCCCGTGGGGTCGACGATGAAGGTCGCGCGCAGGCACACGCCGTCGGTCTTGTGCAGGATGCCCAGCGCGTTCGACAGCTCGTGCTTGGTGTCGGCGAGCATCGGGAAGGGCAGGTTCGAGAGCCCCTCGTGGTGGCGGCGCCACGCGAGGTGCACGTGGTGGGTGTCGGTGCTCATTCCGAGGACCTGCGCGTCGCGGTCCTTGAAGTCACCGTTGGCCTTGCCGAACTCGATGATCTCGGTCGGGCAGATGAACGTGAAGTCCATGGGCCACGCGAAGAGCACGAGCCACTTGCCGTCGTAGCTCTTGTCGGTGATGTCGGCGAACTCCTTGCCCTTCTCCAGGCTCACGGCAGCCTTCAGGGCGAACGACGGAAGACGGTCTCCAACAGTCAGCATGGTCTCTTCTCCTTGGAACACGCCCCGCAGGAGCGCGGGGATGCCAGGGCTTATCGCAGGGGCCGTGCCACCGCGAAAGCGCTGAATTTTCTGCGGTTCCCGCGATGTGTACCCCACCGAGATGTCGGTGCCACCGAAATGTCGGTGCTCGGGCACTGGTATTTCGGTGCGCTGCGTGGGACACCGCGCGGGGTGATGGAGCACGCGATCATCCCTGCCCCGGCTGTCACCCGCGACCTGCGCGCGATGGCGGTGGGCGCGGGCGCGGGGGACCCCGACGAGCTGGTGCGCCGCGGCCTCGAATGGCTCTCGCGGGTCGCGCCGTATGACCTCGCGACGGTCTTTGATCTTGTGGGCGAGCGCCTCGTGGTGCGCGCCGCGCGGGGCCCCCTGGCGGACCAACGCGTGCGCGAGATGTCCCTCGACCTCGCGCGCTTTCCGAGCATTCGCGAGGCCATCGCGTCGCGCCGAGCGCGGGCCTTCACCGAGCACGATCACCGTGAAGGCGATGGCGACCCCTTCGACGGCGTGCTCGACCTCCCCGCGGGGCACGCGTGCATGGTGGTCCCGCTGTTCACCAGCGAGGGCCCGCTGGGGCTGCTCACCCTCGACCGCTCGCGCTGCGAGGTCTTTCCCCCCGCGGTGGTGGACCTCGTGGAGGTCTACGCCCAGGTGCTCGCCCTCGCGCTCGAGAACGCCGCGCAGCGCGAGGCCCTGGGCCGTCTCCACGCGCAGCAGCGGGAGCACGCGCGGCTGCTCGACGAGGAGGTGCACGGCGACGACGACGGGGTGCTCACGCGCTCGGGGTCACCGCGCGTGCGGCTGCTCGCCGAGCGCGCGCGGCAGGTGGCGCGCACCGACACCCCCGTGCTGGTGCTCGGCGAGACGGGCACCGGCAAGGAGCACCTCGCGCGGGCCATCCATCGTTGGAGCGCACGGGCTGAACGACCCTTCGTGAAGATCAACTGCGCGGCCATCCCGAGCACGCTCCTCGAGAGCGAGCTCTTCGGGCACCTCCGCGGGAGCTTCACCGGCGCCACCCGTGACCGCGCGGGGCGGTTTCAGACAGCCGACGGCGGCACCCTGCTGCTCGACGAGATCGGCGAGCTCCCGCTGGACCTCCAGGCCAAGCTCCTGCGGGTCTTGCAAGAGGGCACCTTCGAGGCCGTGGGCAGCGACCGCACCACGCGGGTCGACGTGCGGGTCATCGCTGCGACCCACGTGGACCTCGCGCGCGCCGTCGCCGAGGGGCGCTTTCGCGCGGACCTCTTCTATCGCCTCGACGTGTTCCCGCTCACGGTGCCCCCGCTGCGCGATCGCCTCGAAGACCTTGCCGCGCTGTGCGACGTGCTCCTGCGCGAGCTCGGACGTCGCACCGGACGTCGCGGTGCGACGGTCACTCCCGCGGGGCTGGAGAAGCTCCGGGGGCACCAGTGGCCGGGGAACATTCGTGAGCTCGGCAACGTGCTGGAGCGCGCGACGATCCTCTCCCCCGTGCCCGCGCTCGCGGCCGACGCGCTGGACCTCCCGATGAACCGCGCCCTCCCCGCGCCCGCCGTGCCCGCGCAGGACGAGTCCCCGCTGCGCACCCTGGAGGAGATCGAGGCCGCGCACATTCGCGCGGTGCTGCGGCACACCCGGGGGAAGGTGTACGGCGAGGGCGGCGCGGCGGAGATTCTGGGCTTGAAGCCGTCGACCCTGCAGAGCCGGATGAAGAAGCTCGGCGTGGCGCGCGTGGGCGATGCCGCGGACTGACGGAGCATTCAAGCGCTTGATGCGTGGGACCGTTCACCGTCGCAGCGCACAATGC
>JBILLI010000287.1:0-8994 GCA_044376155.1 Polyangiales bacterium | reverse complement strand
GGAGCCTCGCGGCGAAGGCCGCGTCGCGCACCACGGCGTCGCGGGAGATGGTGTGGTGCAGGTCGGGCGCGTCGATGAGCCACGTGAGCCCGCGGTGCTCGGGCTCCTGCGCGCCCTCCTCCGCCTGCAGCAGCAATCCCCGGTTGAGGTAGCGGCGCGCGGGCGTCTCGCTGATGCCCACGAGGGTGACGGCCTCGCCGTGCTGGGCCCGCACGGAGACTTCGGCCTTGATCTGGTGGGGGCCGTCGATGCGCACCTCGTCGTCGCGCCCGGGCACGTTGCTGAAGCGCGCGGTGACGGGGACGCGCACGTGCGGGCACCAGTGCCGCAGGCGCTCGACGCAGCGGTCGGTGAGCGCCGTGGGGTCCTCGTCGCGCAGGGGGATGCGCACGCGCACGGAGGTGCCGCGGCGGGGCGCCGCGCGCTCGAGCTGCCACGTGAAATCGGGCGAGAGCTTCAGGCGCAGGCCGGGCGCCTCGGCGTCGGTGCCGGTCTCGACGGTGACGACCTCGGGGCGCGCGGCGAAGACCGAGAAGAACCCGACGCCGAACTTCCCGATGCGCGTGGGGTCGTCTTCTTTCGACGAGCGAAAGAGCACCAGCAGGCAGCGCTCCAGGGTGTTCTGGTCCATGCCGCGGCCGTCGTCGCGCACGGAGACCTCGAGCACCGCGCGGCCGTCGACGCGGTGGTGGTCGAAGAGCACTTCGAGGGCGGTGGCGTCGGCGTCGAGGCCGTTCTGCACGAGCTCCCGCAGGAACGCGAGCTCGTCGGCGAACTGCCGCACCATCTGCCCCACGGCGTCGTGCACCGCGGCGTCGGCGGCGAGGGGGCCGAGGAGCTGGTCGGGTCGCGCGCGAAACGGCATGGCGCGCGAGACTATCGCGGTCGCCCGCGCGCGGTGGACGTCACCCCGCGAATTCGGCGAGCCGCAGCACGAGGCTGCCGCGCTTGTGCCCGCCGTCGACGCGGGCGTGGGCGTCGGCGATGCGGTCCAACGGGAGCACGTCGTCGACCACCACCCGATGCGCGCCCGAGGCCGCGAGCGCGATGAGCGCGCGCATGTCGTCGACCCGCTCGCCCGCGACCCCGGCGATGACCCGGTGGCCCGCGCGGCGCCCCTGCCAGAGCGCGGCGATCAGCCCGCCGAGGCCGCACACCACCCGGAGCAGTCGGCCGCCGGGCGCGAGCACGCGGGCGCAGCGGGGATAGTCGGTGGCGCCGACGCAGTCCATCACCACGTCCCAGCGGGTGTCGCGGCGGGTGAAGTCTTCGACGCGGTAGTCGATCACCTCCGCCGCGCCGAGCGCGCGCACCATCTCTGCGTTGGACGCGCCGCACACCGCGGTCACCACGGCGCCCGCGCGGGCCGCGACCTGCACCGCGGCGACGCCCACCGCGCCCGAGGCGCCGAGCACCAGCACGCGCTCGCCCGGGCGCACCTTCGCCTCGTGCACGAGGTAGTGCATCGCCGTGGTGCCGCCGAAGAGCAGCGCGGCGGCGTGCTCCCAGGAGAGCGCCGGCGGCTTGGCGAGCGCGTTCGCCGCGGGCACGCAGAGGTACTCCGCGTGGGCGCCGAGGCGCATGCCCGTGAAGCCCATCACGGCGTCGCCGACCCGGTGGGCCGTCACGCCCTCGCCGAGGGCCACGACCTCGCCCGCGAAGTCGGCGCCGAGGATGGGGTTGCGCGGCCCGCGCCAGCCCACCGCGAGGCGCATGAGCAGGGTCATCCCGTCGGGCACCCGCAGCGCCCGCATGCGCGCGTCGCCGGAGTTCACCGCGCTCGTTCGCACCCGCACGAGCACCTCGCCCGGTCCGGGGGTGGGGCGGGGGCGGCGGATCACCTGGAGCACATCGGGCGCGCCGTACCGGGTGACCACCGCCGCGCGCATCGAGAGGGCCTCTGTCGTTGTCATGGGCGGCATCGTGGGCGCGCGAGAAAACTCGGGCAATCCGCGAATTCGGGCGCTCGCTGTGCGAGGATGCACAGGTGCACTGGGACGACCTCCGCTACGCCCTCGCCGTCGCGCGCGGGCGCACCCTCAGCGCCGCCGCGGAGCACCTCGGCGTGAGCCACACCACCGTGAGCCGACGGCTGCGCGCGCTGGAGGAGCGCCTCGGCGTGGCCCTCTTCGACGTGCGCCCCGAGGGGTATCTCCCCACCGCGGCGGGGGATGACCTCGTGGCCGTGGCCGCGCGGGTGGAGGCCGAGTCGCTGGCGCTCGAGCGTCGGGTGCAGGGGCGCGACGACCGTCCCGCGGGGCCGCTGCGGGTCTCGGCGATGGAGCTGGTGCTGCGCGGGCTGCGCGCGGACTTCGCGTCCTTCGTGGTCGCGCACCCGGGCGTGTCGCTGACGGTCACCGCGACCGACGACGAGGTGTCGCTCACGCGCCGCGAGGCCGACGTGGTGCTGCGGCTGAACAGCGCGCCGCCGGAGCACCTCGTGGGCCGACGTCTGGGCGCGATGCAGTTCGACGTGTATGCCGCGCGATCGCTGCAGGCGCGGGTGGGGGTCGACGCGCCCCTCGGGGCATACCCCTGGATCCATTGGGACGAACGCCTGGAGATGACGTGGCTCGACGCCTGGCTCGCGCAGCACGCGCCGGGCGCGGCGGTGGTGATGCGCGTGGACGCGAGCGCCGCGGCGATGCACGAGCTCATCGCGGCGGGGGTGGGGGTGCAGTTCCTCGCGTGCCTGGAGGGCGACGCCGACCCATCCCTGGTGCGCGTGGGCCCGCGGGACCCCTTCGCGCGCAGGGACCTCTGGATCCTCACGCTCCCCGAGCTCCGGCACACCCCGCGGGTTCGCGCGTTCATCGACCACATGGGTGAGCGCGTCCGTGCGACCCTGGCGGGCACGGCCCCATGAGCACCCTCGCCCCCATCGCGGGCCGTCACGCGCGAGCGGGTTGGGCCCCTGGGTCATCCAAGCAGCGTTGCGCGGACGAGGGTCGTGCGCCGAGCGAGCCGTGTGAATCCGACCTCTGAGACCGTCCCGTCCCCCGCGTCCGCTCCCCCCCGCCTCGCGCGCGTCGCCGCGCTGCGGTCGCTGATGGGGCGCCCTGACGACAGCGTGCGCCCCTTCGCCGACGCGATCCGCGCGGTGTCGCGGCGCAGCTTCGACCGCCACGTGATGCCCCTGGTGCGCGCCCACTGGCCGTCGATGGTGGGCACGGCCTTCGCGGAGAAGCTGCGCATCGGCGCGTGTGACCTCTACGCCTCGGGGCCCTACACCGCGTTCTTCTGCGCGCCCGACCGCCCGCCGCTGGTGCGCGCGGTGACCGCCGTGGGCGACGCGCTCCCGCTGCCCCCCTGGGCCCTGGCGCGCCTCGCGGGCGTCACCGTGCGCGCGCTGGGCCGCCTCGCCTACGCCGACCAGCACCGCCGCATCGCCCTCGTCGCGGCCTTCATCGTCGTGGTCGACCACGCGCTGGACCACGTCATGACCGACGCCCCCGCCGAGCGCGGCGCGCGGCTCTCGGCCGTGCTGGAGGGTGAGGCGCCCCCCGACCACCCCTGCCTCGCCCTCGCGCGGGCCCTGCGCGTCGCCATGGCGCAGGACCTCGATCGCCGCGACCAGCGAGCCTTCGATGCGGCGATGACGCAGGTGTACGGCTGGGTCGACGCCGAGGTGCGCGCGATGCGCGGCGAGCCCGACCCCGAGGGCCTCGGGCACCGCCGCGCGGGCGTCGAGGGGACCATCGACGGGCTGCTCTTCCCCGTGGTGCGCTTCGGGGCGCGGGGCGCGCGGCCGTGGATGATCGACGTCTCGATGTTCGTGCAGCTCATGGACGACTGGCTCGACATCGACGACGACGCCCGCTCCGACCGCGACACCCCGATGGTCACCGGGGCGTGGACCTTCGGCGACGTCGCCCGCGGCTGGCGCGACACCCTCGCGGGGGTCGAATCGCTGGCCCGCTCCGCCGGGATGCGCTCGCCGCGGTACCATCACTTCTTGCGCGAGGCCTACGCCCTGATGATGGTCGACGTGATGGAGGCCATGGCCGAGAGGCCCGACGCATGAACCCCGCGGTCTTCGTCATCGGCAAAGGGGGCGTCGGCAAGACCACCGTGGCCGCGGGCCTCGCCGCGCACCACGCCTCCCGCGGCGGTCGCGCCGTGCTGGTGGAGTTCGGCGACGGCGAGGCCGGACGTCGCGCGCTCTCGGCGGTGGCGCGGGAGGTCGAGCACGTGGTGGTGCACCCCGACGAGGCGCTCCGTCGCGGCGCGGCGCCGCTCTTCGGCTCGGCCGTGCTCTCCCGCGTGGCCCTCGACAACTTCGCCATGCGCCCGCTGCTCCGCGCGGCCCCCGCGGTGCGCGAGGTGGCGATCCTCGAGTCGGTGCGCGCGCTCGTCGAGGCGCGGCCCGACGCGCGGGTGATCGTCGACCTCCCGGCCACCGGGCACGGCGTGGCGATGCTCCGCGTGGCGCAGCAGGGGCGCGCGTTTCTCGGCGCGGGTCCGCTCTTCGCGATGTGCGACCGCATCGCGCGCGAGCTCGTCGCGCCCGACCGCGCGTCGGTCGTGGTGGTCACCCTGCCCGAGCGCCTGGTCATCGAAGAGACCCTGGAGCTCTGCGCGATGTTGGCCCGCGACGTGGGGCTGCCGACCACGCGCGTGGTGCTCAACCGCAGCCCCCGGGCGATGCCGCCGACGGCCCTCGACGACGCCCGCGCCCTCGCCGCGCGGGGCGGTGTGCTGGGCGAGGCCGCGGGACGACTGGCCGAGACCCTCGCGGGCCGCGCGTCGACCGTGGCCGAAGCCCGCGCCTCCCTCGCGGCCCTCGCGTCGGAGGGACACGGCGTCTGGCGCCTGCCCCTCGCGCCCACCGACCCCGACGCCCGCGAGGTGGCGCGCTGGCTCGCCGAGGAGGGCGCGACGTGACGACCCCGGCAGACCCCGAGGTGATCCTCTGCGCGGGGGGCGGCGGCGTGGGCAAGACCACCACCGCGGCGGCCATCGGGCTCGCGCTGGCCCGCAGCGGTCGGCGCACGCTGGTGGTGACCATCGACCCCGCGCGGCGCCTCGCGGGCGCGCTGGGCGTGTCGTTGGGAGACTCCGTGTCGCGGGTGGAGATCCCCGAGGCGCACGGACGTCTCGCGGCCCTCATGCCCGACCCGCGGCGCTCCCTGGGCACCTTCGTCGAGCAGCTCTTCGTCGACGAGCCCGCGGCGCGCGCGCGGGTCGCGCACAACCGACTCTTCACCGCCCTCTCCGACGCGGTGGCGGGCATTCACGAGCTCGTCGCGATGAACCTCGTGGCCCGGGCCGCCGAGGGGGGCGACTTCGACGTGGTGGTCATCGACACGGCGCCCTCGCGGCAGGCCGTGGACTTCGTGACCTACCCCGAGCGCCTCACGATGCTGCTGGGCGGCCGCTCCGTGGCCTGGCTCGCCGACCTCGCCGCGCGGGCTGCCTCGCCCGACGCGCCGCCCGCGCGGGGCTCCCTGCGGGCGTGGGGGGCGTCGCACGTCGAGGCCCTCGTGGCGAAGGTCACCGGACCGACCCTGGTGCGCGACACGGCGGACCTCTTCAGCGACCTCGCGCTGGTGCGCGAGCGCTTCGTGGGGCTCACGGCGCACGCCTCGCGGCTGCTCCTCGGGGAGCGCGCGGCCTACGCACTCGTGGCCGCGCCCACGGCCGCGGCGCGCGACGACGTGCTCTTCCTCGCCGCGCGGCTGGAGGCCCTGGGGCGGGCGCCGCGGGCGGTGATCCTGAACCGCGCCGAGGACGCGCCGACGCCGCACCTCACGCTGCTGCGCGACAGCCCGGGGGTGACCCGCGCGGTGCAGCAGGCCGCGGGGGCGCTGGCCGACGAGAGCGCGCGTCGGGGCGAGGCCGCGCGGTCGGTGGGCGCCGAGCTCTCGCGCCGTGTGCGCGTGCCGCAGGTGCGCCTCCCGTGGGTCGAGTCGGTGACCCCCTTCGGCACCGTGGCCGCCCTCTGCGACGCGGTCACCCCGCACCTCGCCGCGTTGCTCCCGCCGCCTCGTCGAACGCGATAGGTCAGCGCCGCGCCGCGTCGACCACGCCGCCGTCTCGCTGCGCCCGCAGCGCCGCGGCGTTGCCGCACGCGCGCTCGTGGTTGCCCGTCGCGCAGACGCGGTCATAGAGGGCGATGGCGCGCTCCAGGTCGCGGGCCACGCCGTCGCCGCCGAGGTAGAGGTTCGCGAGGTTGTTGCACGCCTCGAGCACGCCGCCGTCGCACGCGCGCTGGTAGAGCGGCGCGGCGCGGGCGCGGTCGGGGGGGACGCTGGTGTCGAAGAGGAACGCGAGGTTCTTGCACGACTCCAGCTCGCCGCCGTCACACGCGCGCTGGTAGAGGGTGCGGGCGCGGGGGAGGTCGCGGGGGCCGCCGCGTCCGTTCTCCATGAGCCACGCGAGGGTGCGGCAGGCGGGGAGGTGACCGGCGCCGCAGGCGTAGCGCGCGAGGTCCGCGGCGCGCCCGTCGTCGCGCGTGCGAATGGCCTCGAGGGCGAGGGTGCGGCAGCGCGCGAGGTCGTTCGCGGGGCACGGCGGCGCGGCGACGTCGCGGGGGGCGGCGGCGTCGACGGGGGGCGGTGCGGGGGGCGGGTCGCGGCGGCAGGCGAGCAGGCCGAGGGACATGAAGACAGCGCGGCGCAGCATCGGGGTGCGGCACGAGTACGGGATGCAGGCGCGGGGCGCAACGGCCGTGACGATGGCGCCGAGGGGCTTGCATACTCCCGCGCCGTGACGCGACCCATCCAGCTCAAGGCGATCGAGCACGACGCGCCGGTGTGCGAGTCCTTCGGGGACGAGGCCTCGGTGGAAGCCTACGAGAAGTCCATGCGGGAGCACCGCGCGCTGATCGCCGAGTGGCGGGTGGAGCACCTCGGTGACATTCTCGACACCTTCGTCGTGCATGGCGTGGAGGGCGGGCGCTACCGCGTGGACCTCGTCGACGGGTCCGAGCTCGACGTGTGCGAGTGCCCCGACTTTCTCTCCAACGGCCTCGGCACGTGCAAGCACCTGGAGGCCGCGTTGCGCGCCGTGCGCAGCCGCGCCTCGCTGCTCAAGGCCTTCAACGCGCTCACCCATCGCCCCGCCGGGCCGACGCTGACCCTCGCTCCGACCGACGGCGGGCTCGCGGTGCGGGCGGTGGGACCGTGGAAGGCAGCGCACCTGAAATCGCTGGGCGTGACGCCGGCGAAGGGGGGATGGATCCCCGACCCGGGGCCGCTGCTCTCGGCGGAGGTCCACGAGGCGGTGCGGGTCCCCGCGGCGGTGCGGCGCTTCGCGCGAGAGGAGTCGGCGCGGCAGGCGCGGAGCCGCCGCCGTCGCGCGCTGGAGTCTGACATCGACGCGTCGCGGCTGCGCCTGGACGTGCTGCGCACGCCGCTCTTCCCCTACCAGGTGACGGGCGTGCGACACCTCGTCGCCGCGGGGCGCGCGCTGCTCGCCGACGACATGGGCCTCGGCAAGACCGTGCAGGCGCTCGCGGCCTGCGAGGTGCTCCGCGCGCGGGGCGAGGCGTCGCGCATCCTCATCGTGACCTCGGCCTCTCTCAAGGACCAGTGGGCCCGGGAGATCCGCCGACACACCGGCGCGACCTGCGCGGTGGTCGACGGCGCCGCGCCGATGCGACGCGTGGCGCTGGAGGGCGACGCGCCCTACAAGATCCTCAACTACGAGCAGACGTGGCGCGAGCTCTCGCTGCTGCAGCGCCTCGACGCCGACGTGCTGGTGCTCGACGAGGCCCAGCGCGCCAAGAACTTTCGCACGCGCACGGCCTCGACGCTGCGGGCGATCCCCGCGCGCTTCGCCTTCGTGCTCACGGGCACGCCGGTGGAGAACCGCCTCGACGACCTCTACGCGCTGATGCAGCTCGTGGACCCCGCGGTGCTCGGGCCGCTGTGGCGCTTCAACCTCGACTTCCATCGGCAGAACCCGCGGGGCAAGGTCGAGGGCTACAAGAACCTCGGCGCGCTGCGCGCGCGCATCGCCCCGGTGCTGCTGCGCCGCCGCAAGGAGGAGGTGCTGCTGCAGCTCCCGCCCATCACGCACCAGACCCGGTACATCCCGCTCACCGAGGAGCAGTCGGCGCTGGAGACGGGCTTTCGCGCCGACGCCGCGCGGTGGCTGAGCATCGCCGAGCGCCGCGCGCTCACGCTGGAGGAGCAGCAGAAGCTCATGGGCGCGCTGCTCAAGGCCCGGCAGGCGTGCGACGACACGCGCCTCTGCGACCCCGCGCGCACCGAGGACCGCTCGCCCAAGCTCGACGAGCTCGAATCCCTGGTCACCGAGATCTGCGCCCAGGGCGGCAGCAAGGTGCTGGTGTTCTCCGAGTGGGTGGAGATGCTCAAGCTCGCGTCGGGGCGGCTGCGCGGCGCGGGGATCGAGAGCGTGATGCTGCACGGGGGCATCGCCACCGAGAAGCGCCCCGCGCTGCTTGAACGCTTCCGCGAAGACGACGCCGTGAAGGTGCTGCTCTCCACCGACGCGGGCGGCACGGGGCTCAACCTGCAGGTGGCGTCGTACGTGATCCACCTCGACCTGCCGTGGAACCCCGGGCGCCTCGACCAGCGCACCGCTCGCGCGCACCGCCTCGGGCAGACTCGCGGCGTGTCGGTGACCTACCTCTGCGCCGAGACGGGCATCGAGCGCGGCATCGAGCTCACCCTCGACGGCAAGCGCGCCATTCGCGCGGCCGCCCTCGACGTGACGAGCGAGGTCGAGGAGATGACCACGCCGAACTTCATGACCACCGTGCGGCAGCTCAAGCGCACGCTGGAGACCCTCGAAGGCGGCGACGCGCCAGAAGACGTTGCGGCACAAGGAGATACGAGCGCATCGGAGGAAGAGGCCCCCCCGTCGGCGGAGGCCCCGGGGGACGCCCTTCCAGACGCTGCCGCGGCACCGATCGCCGAGGCGCCCCCGCCCGAGCCTGCGCCAACGGTCGCCGAGGCGCCGCCCGCGGTGCCTGCTGCGCCCGTCGCGGTCGAGTCCATCGAGGCAACATCGACGCCGCGCCACCGC